>NZ_JBFRVX010000095.1:0-3450 GCF_041475345.1 Vibrio sp. 10N.222.48.A3
CAGCACGGCCAGTACGACCAATACGGTGGATGTAAGATTCAACATCAAATGGGATGTCGTAGTTGAATACGTGAGTGATACGTGGAACATCAAGACCACGTGCTACAACGTCAGTTGCAACTAGGATATCGATAACACCTTGTTTGATGTGATCAACAGTGCGCTCACGTAGAGACTGAGGAATATCACCGTGCAGTGCAGCAGCTTTGAAGCCACGTGCAGATAGCCAATCAGCTAGACGCTCAGTGTCTTGACGAGTACGTACGAATACGATTGACGCGTCAGTTTCTTCAGTTTCAAGAAGACGAGACATTGCTTCGTCTTTTTCTACGCCTTTAACAACCCAGTAGTTCTGCGCTACTTTGTCAACTGTGTGGTTAGTACCAGCAACATCAACTTTAGCCGGGTTACGTAGGTAACGGTCAACAATAGTTTTAACCATTGGAGGCATAGTCGCAGAGAAAAGTACACGTTGTGCAGATTCTGGAGCTTGCTCTAGGATCCAAGTAACGTCATCTACGAAACCCATTTTTAGCATTTCATCTGCTTCATCAAGAACAAATGTGTGCGCTTCATCTAGGTGTAGACGGTCACGAGTTAGTAAGTCTTTAACACGACCTGGAGTACCAACAACAATGTGAGCACCGCGGCTTAGAGCGCGCATTTGGTCAACAATTGAAGCGCCGCCGTAGATTTCAAGAACTTTAAGACCTTTGATATCACGGCCTAGGTTTTTGATTTCCGCAGCAACTTGAATCGCTAGCTCACGAGTAGGAGCCATGATGATTGCTTGTGGTTTATGTTGGTTCAGGTTGATTTTGTTAAGTAAAGGCAGAGAGAATGCTGCTGTTTTACCAGTACCAGTCTGTGCTTTACCTAGTGCGTCACGGCCTTCAAGAAGAAGAGGAATAGCTGCTGCTTGGATTGGAGTCGGAGAAACGAAACCCATGCTATCAAGAGCTGAAAGAATGTTTTCGTTTAGGGCTAATTCATTAAATTGAATTACAGATTCGGACATTGGGATCCCACTATATATAAGTAAACAAAAGGTCCCGGGAGCTCTATCAATTCCAATACTGATCCAATCAGATACTGATTCCATTCAGAGTTACGAAGCAGTAATAAAACACTTCAAGCCATTAGGGACGTCTAAGGGAGGCGGATTATTCCTTAAATGCATAAAAAAAGCCAGAAAAAATTGAAATACATCACATATTTTTCGGTTTTACATCAACACTGGCTATCATATCGTCAAAACTTGATGAATATCTCGTCACAGCACCAAACTTCTAGCAAATTGACCTAGTTAAATAAGAGGGCAATTAATTTACGCTCACTTCGCCTTTAAGTAGTAATCAAGCCTCGCAATGATTATAGTGTGCTCAATTGTCCTCGATAGATAAAAGTCAAATGTTTCAAGATAATCCTCTACTCGCTCAACTCAAACAGCAAATCCAAGAAACCCTCCCTAAAAAGGAAGGTACGATCAAAGCCACTGAAAAAGGGTTTGGTTTTCTCGAAGTCGATAGCAAAACTAGCTTCTTCATCCCACCGCCGTACATGAAAAAATGTGTGCACGGTGACAAGGTGATTGCCATCATTCGCACAGAGAAAGAGCGCGAAGTTGCAGAGCCAGAGGAGTTGATTGAACAGGGTCTTACTCGCTTTATTGCACGAGTTAAGCTTTTCAAAGGTCGATTGAACGTTGTTCCAGATCACCCGCAACTGAAAAAACTGCAGCTTAAAGCGAAAGCACAGAAGGGTTTGAACCCTGAAACGCTTAAAGAAGGCGACTGGGTTGTTGCTCATATCGTTCAACACCCGTTAAAAGGTGACAACGGCTTCTTAGCTCAGATCTCTGAGAAAATCACAGACGCTGATGACAAAATCGCGCCTTGGTGGGTAACGCTAGCGCAAAATGACCTACCAAACAGCGAACCTGAAGGCATCGACGACTGGCAGATCAAAGACGACGCTGATCTTGAACGTGTAGACATGACTCACGTCCCTTTTGTGACTATCGATGGCGAAAGCACAAAAGATATGGACGATGCGCTTTACGCTAAGAAGAAAGAGAACGGTGATTTCGAACTGACTATCGCAATTGCTGATCCTACCGCTTACATCTCTCCAGATGATGAAATGGATAAAGTGGCTCGCGAGCGTGGTTTCACTATTTACCTGCCTGGTCGTAACATCCCAATGTTGCCTCGCGATCTAGCTGACAACTTATGTTCACTCATAGAGAACGAAGTTCGCCCGGCACTTTGCTGCACAGTAACGGTATCTAAAGATGGTGTTATCGGTGATGACATTAACTTCTTCGCTGCAAACATAAAATCTCACGCTCGTCTTGCTTACGACCACGTATCAGACTGGCTAGAAACAGGTGCATCAGAGAAATGGCAACCGTCAGAAGAGATTGCTGCAATTGTTTCTGATCTTCACCAATTCGCACAAGCGCGTTCAGCATGGCGCTCAGCCAATGCTGTTGTGTTCCCAGATCGTCCTGACTACCGCTTTGAACTTAGCGAAGACAACGATGTTGTCGCTATCCACGCGGACATGCGTCGTAGCGCAAACAAGTTGGTTGAAGAGTCTATGATCAGCGCGAACATCTGTGCAGGTCGAGTATTAAAAGAAAGCTTTAACCAAGGTGTCTTTAACTGTCACTCTGGTTTTAAAGCTGAGAAATTAACAGACGTTCTGGAGCTGGTTAACCCAGAAGCAGAGACGCCGTTTACAGAAGAGCAGATCGTTTCTCTGGAAGGTTTTGCTACTCTGCGTCGTTGGTTAGGTTCTTTAGACAACAGCTACTACGACAACCGTATTCGTAAATTCCAAGCATACAGCGAGATCAGCAATGAACCTGCGCCGCACTACGCAATGGGATTAGACATTTACGCAACTTGGACTTCTCCAATTCGTAAATACGGTGACATGATTAACCACCGCATGCTTAAAGCACACATCCTAGGTAAAGCGCCAATTCAAACACCAGACGAAACCATTGGTGATGAACTTGCCCTGCACCGCCGTCACCACGGTATGGCTGAACGTAACGTTGGCGATTGGTTGTATGCTCGTACTCTAGCGAACGCTCCAGTTGAAGAAACTCGTTTCCAAGCAGAGATTTTCGATATTAACCGCGCAGGTATGCGTGTACGCCTACTTGACAATGGTGCAGCGGCGTTTATCCCTGGCTCTCTCATTCTTGATAATAAAGAGAGAATAGAGTGCAACGGTGATATGGGTACTGTATCTATCGATAAAGAAATGGTATACAAACTGGGAGACGTTTTAGAAGTAGTTCTCTCAGAAGTTAATCAGGAAAACCGTAACTTGGTAGCAAAACCTACACAAGTTTTTGCGGACTTGCCTAGCGGGCCTGAAACGACAAATGAAACCGAAGCCTAATTTCTGATAGGTTTACTTCTAAAGGCGCTAATT
>NZ_JBFRVX010000096.1:0-7046 GCF_041475345.1 Vibrio sp. 10N.222.48.A3
CACTTCATCAAGTGCGACTAACGAATCTGCTGTATCAATAGCAGTCGTTGCATTAGCAATGATCTCTTCTAGATGTTGCATCATTTCCTCATCTACCAGTTGGTAGTGTCCGTATCGGATGATTAGTTTTTTTAGATAGCTACACATAGTAATCAAACACGCTACCAATGCCAAATTGAATCGCTAAAAGAGCAAGTTATTGACTAAAAACACGGCAAATTTAACGTTAGAAAACAGAATTTCATTGAAATCGATGAAATCAAAGAGAAACCGATACAAAAACGTCACCAAGTGAGACAGTTTGATTACATTCACAGAACCTTGTTTGAGGCGTGATGTTAGGAAGCGCTCAGTAGAAGAGTGAGAATTGAAACCAAGGAGCGAGGTTTAAGACCACCGCTCTTTGGTTTATTCGTAGAAAATCTGAATTTAAACTTAAAAATTGAAGCTAAAACATCGAGCCTTTAGAAGTAATACTCCAACGCCACTTCGACAAAATCATCCTTACGAGCGAAGAACAGTAAGTCTTCTGGGGTTTCATTCTCAAACAACCAAGCGTTTAATCGCCACTTGAGGTTGTTATTGATGCGGCTTGAGGCTTCCAACTTGGCGCTGTAGACATCGCTGTTGTCTAAGTCTTGAGTAATGCCTGTAAGTACTTCGGTGCCGTCTTCATCATTCAAGGCGACACGCGCCCCAAGGAACACATCGTTTTGGCCGATGGTTTGGGCGTTATTGCCTCGGCTGTCATACAAGTATTCAGCGATAAAGCCGATGTCCCAATACGATTCAAGCGCCCCAACCCATGTGTATTCAAAGCCTGTCGCGACGCCTGTGTGGTTGTCGTAGCTGTCGCGATAAATGCTTTCCAGCTTCCATAACCAGTCACCAATAATGCCTTGCACATCGAGTCCGAAGTGCTGCATTTGCGCGTAATACGGCTTTAGCTGATTGCCTTCTACACGATAATAAGGGTCGCGATTTGTGCCGCCTAAATAGCTTAAACCGACATCCCAATCGCCGTACATTTGGCTATAGCGCAGCGCTACATCAACGTGCTTTTCTTCTCTCGAAGATTCGTAAAGCGCATCGTCCGATACAGGTACAGTCGACCTTAATCGACCGTCTTCCCCTGCAAAGGTACGCTCACGAAAATACGGCAGTAACATGGCATCAATGGTTCCCCAGTCTTTGATTGAGGTAAAGTGCACCATAGGCTGACCCAACTTAGATTCACCATCGACCGATTCAATGGCATCGGTTTGGTTTACCACATCCACCAAGTGCGCCGATTCGGTTACACCCCAAAACACCTTGCCGACACCGGCTCGCAATTCGTAATCGTCCCAATAATTGAGATACAGAGCTTCACGAACGTCGCCATGGGTTCGCTCATCGTCTTCGCTGTCTAGGCGGTAAAACGGCGTGAAGGTAAAGCTGCCGTTGCCCTCCTCTTGCTCCCAGTAAAACTCTGGTTGCAACACCAGTGAGCTTTGTCCTTTATCTTGCCCTTGCAAACCGTCACTAAAGAACTGCCTGTGTTCGAGGTTAATCTGCCCTGCGAGCTGTGGGGTGATCTGTTCTACGAACTCAGAGCTAATTCCAGCCGCCACACATGGCAACGACACCTGCATGAGTCCAACGGTCGCTGCCAAGGTTAAAGATAACTGCGTTCCTGTTAACACAATCCTTTTCATATTCTTGCCTTACTTTGCACGTTTCAGTGTGTTTTTCTGGAAATCTTTGTCCTTAAGACCGGTTTGGAACGCTAAATCTGTCGTGGTTAAAACGGTGCTTTTGCCTGTTTGATGGTTTTGCATCGACATGGTGTGCGCGCGCCAGTATTGGTTTAGGTATTGTTTGTAGTCTTGGAACGAGAGGGTTTTCAACAATGCGCCTTTACGGTCGTAAAACTCCACTTGAACGGGGCGGTAATATTGTTGGTCTAGCCATACTTTCTGCATGGTGTAGCCAGAGTTTTTGTCGGTCGGAACCTGCTCTAAAACAAAGGTATCAACACCTTCAATTTTGGCGTCTTCAATGTAGTTGAAGGTGTACTTTCCTAACTCGAACGAGCTCAAGTCTTCATAAGCAAATTCACTGCCCATAAACGGGCCCGATTTGTTGCGCGAAGAGATGCGTTTTACACGCTTCAATGCAGGCAGATACAACCATTGGTCATCCGATTTAGAGATGTGTGAATGGTTCAAGAAAGCCGTGCCTTTTACGTCGCGAGGCTCATCAAAAATGGTCAGTCCTTTGTCGCCATCGTCATCCACTTCTAACGACTTCAATCGCATTAGGCGTGAGCTGCTTTCGCCTTGTTTGTTGCGAAGTAGCATTTCCATGGTCGCAACTGAATCGCCCCACCCCATATCGACGGCTTTGCGTTGTTCGGCAATCTCTAGGCCTTTCGCAGGGTCGGCTAACGCAGGGAAAGCGGCGAATATGCCTATTGTTAAGGTGCCGACGCTTAATGAACTGACAGCAAATAGTGTCGTAACGAGAGTTTGTTTAACGCTTTTCATAAATTTCTCCTTGAGTCAGCCCACCGCAGCAGGCTGACGATTCCTTATTTAGTCGAAGTCGACAGTTCGCCGGCTGGGTTAGCTTGCCCTGTTTTAGTTAGTTCTGTTTTAGATAACTCGGCTTTAGATAGCTTTGATTCGTGCTGAGGTTTATCTGCATAGTGGGTCTGTTTGTCGAAGATCATCAGCAAGCTAGGCAGCAAAATGAAGTCGACCACCAGCGCTATAAAAATCACAATCGCGCTGAGTAAGCCCATGTCGGAATTGAGTCTGAAGCTCGACATCGCCAGCACAGAGAAACCAGCCACAAGCACGACAGTGGTAATCCACAGTGCGCGACCAACGGTGTGGAACGCGTAACGCACCGCTTCTTCTGCTGATTTCCCTTCCATTCTTGCGCGTTGGTATTTACTTAAGAAGTGCACTGCATCATCGACAACGATACCCAGTGTGAGCGTGACCACGACTGACAAACCTAGGTTGATTTCACCAGAGATAAGCGCCCACAAACCAAAGCCGACAATTGCCGGGGCAATGTTTGGCACTAGGCTGATTAAACCTAAGCGAACCGAGCGCAATGCAAAGATCATCAGGCCAGAGATAAGTACTAAGGTGATAGGCAGAGTCGATAGCATGCTCGCCATGTTGGTTTCGCCAATGTGAGCAAACATCAGTGATGGGCTCGATGCGACCACTTCATACTGAGGTGCATTAGCCGCAAACCATGAGTAGATGCGCTCTTCGAGTTCAACCAATTCCACACTGCCTAGGTTGTCCACCGTCAGCACCATTTTGATCGATGATTTATCGACGTTGATTTGGTTGTTCAAGTCCAAACCGTATGGCAGAGACATTTCGTAAAGCAGTAAGTATTGCGCGGCGAGTTCACGGTTAAGTGGCAGTTGGTAGTAACTGTCGTCATCGCCATGCATGTTCTTATTCAAACGCATGTAAACATCGGAAAGCGTGGCCACGTGGTCGGTTTCTGGTTGTACGCGTAGCCAATCAGTAAAGTCACCAATCGCTTGTAAGAACACAGGATCAGCAATCGCTTGAGATTCGTTGGTTTTGACTGCGATGCTGATGGTGGTCATGCCGCTTACGGTCTCTTCCATGAAATCGGCGGCTTGTCTGAACTCACTTGAGGTATCGAAATACTTCACCGATTCATCATTCACTTTGTTGAGTGGAATTAACGCGGCAGCGCCAACAATCACAAGAGTAGAAATAGGCAGCAGTGCTTTACGGTTAGCAACGACAAAATCGCCGAGCTTATCCATGAAGGTCACTTTATCTGCCGCCAATGGATTTGCTGGCAAGCTCTTAACTGGCAACAGTTTTAACAGCGCAGGAAGCATGGTCACAGAGAGGAAACACGCGATGATCACGCCCAATGCCGACAAGTTACCGAAGTCTCGTAATACGGGAGAGTCCGACATGTTCATCATCAAGAAACCAATCGCGGTGGTCACCGAAGTAATTAAGATCGGCATCGCATTAAGCTTGATGCTGTATTGAATGGCTTGTGCTTTCTCCATCCCGCGCTGCATCGCTTGTCTCATGGTCACAATCACGTGAACACAATCGGCAACGGCAAGAGTTAACACTAAGGTTGGAACGTTAACCGTTGCGGTGCTGAGGAACATCCCTGCCCAGCCAGACAAACCCATGGTCGCGACAATCGAGGAGATAATCACAACTAAGGTAGCCACCACACTAAAGAACGAGCGCAACATAAAGGTGAGGAACACCAACACCACCAACAGCATTAACGGCACGAGCGTTGAGCTGTCTTCTTGGGCCGACATCATAAACGCGTTGTTCATGGCAATGATGCCCGCTTTATGGAATTCGACATTCGGATAATCGGCTTGGTACTTACCAATCATGGTGTTGATGGCCGCGATCACTTCTTGCACTTCAGCAGTTTTATCCACTTCGGGCAATTGCACGGTAACGTTAACAATCGTCACATCACCAGAGGCCGACACCAATGCGTTCTTGAGCAGTGGTTCGTTGAGCGCGATCTGTTTTACTTTGGCGATTCGCTCTGGTGTGTGCTCATATTCTTCGTAAAGAAGGTCTTCCACTAAGAGGTCATCTTCAACGGCTTCGGTATGCTGATAATTGGCAAGCGAATCGACACGGCTTGAGTACGGGATCTGCCACGCATCGACCGTAAGGTTTTGAATTAAGGTAAGGGTTTCTGGGGTGAAGACATTGCCATCTTCAGGCGCAATAACAATCGCGAGGTTGTCGGTTTTTGCAAAGGTGGTTTGAATCTCATCGAACGCCATCAACTGCTTGTTGGTGCCTTCGAAGAAGATGTTGTAGTCCCCTCTAAAGTAGAGGTTCTTCGCCCCAAAAGCAGAGAGCATGATGATTGAAAAAACCACCAGCAGAACGATAAACGAACGCTTAGTCGGTATTGAGTGCCAACTATTATCTAGATTATGAGCCTGTTGACCTGAGTTGAATGAATGATTCTCTAAATCGGGTTTTTTAGTTAAATCGAGGTGACTAGTTGAATCAGGGTTACTCATTAAATCAGAGCTATTGGCTAAATTGGGCTTCTGGCTGTCATGTTCCATCACAGTCTCCATTTGTGACGATTCGTCATAGTTGTGTCTTAAAAAGCCAGCCGAAGCTGACAAAAGACACAATTCTTAGTCATACACTCAAGAAAACCAAAACCACACTAGGCAAACTTAAGTTTATGACGAATCGTCACTAATGGTTATTAATAAACCCACACGAGTGGGCTTAATGGAAGATTATCGACCTACTGACTCTAGGTAAGCGACTTCTTCACTGAACAGTTCTTGTTCTACACGGCGCCAGGTTTTGCGGTAATCCCAATCGCTAGAAAGGGGCTGCCAATTTAGGCCGTCTAGTAGCATGTTCGCGTTGTGTAATACTGAATACGGGTCTTGTAACCGCTTAATACAATGACTGTTTGATGCGTTCTGTGACAAGGCATTTGAACCAAATGCGATTGACCAGTTAGCAAACACGATGGCATCCGAACCCACACCAGAAGAGAACTTAAGGTCACCGGCTTCTACTGCTCGGTTTACCATTGAATCGGCTTGTTCAATCACCAACTCTTCCAGTTCATTCATCTCGGTTACACGTGCACTAGACGCTTTCTCTAGTACCCACGGGCTTTTCGCCATGATCGCACAGGTTGATAGTACCGGTTCCATGCGAGCATAGATTCGGTAAGCAACGTGCAGTGCGACGATCTTTTCACGTGTGTTGCCTTCAAACTCTCCAGAACGAGCAAACATCAATGCCTCGGTCTTTAAAGAGTGAATACACAAGGCTAAAACCACGTCTTCTTTGCTGCAAAAGTGATTGTATATCGTACCTTTAGAATAAGAACTTGCTGCCGTTAGCCTATCCATCGTGAGGTTTCCGAACCCTTGTTCTCGAACCAGATCTTTTGCTAACAACATCAATTCTACTTCTCGGTCTGCTATAGACTGCTGCTTTTTAGACAACACGCCTTTGCAACCAAAGATACCTTGTTTATCGCCTTTACAACCAAAGCCAAACATAATTTCTCAGTCCGTATATGAGCTTAGCCGTTATCTAAGCTTCGCCAGTATTTAAAACGCTCCTATCCAATATATTAACACGAATAGTAAATTCATGTAGTTAACCATTTTGTGACGCTTCGTCATTTCTGACTTATCGTCATAATAGCGCAAATATTGATCATATCAAGGTGTTTCATAAAATTAAATTCACTTTATGAATAGATGAGAAAACCATCAATAATCACATCGCGTTACTCACCAGCCTGCCGTCATTAACTGGCATAGCATCAGTAACCAACATAAGATCAATAACCGATACAGCATCACTAACCAACGCGGCATCACTAACCAACGCAGAAAGAAGCGCCTTAGTTTGGCGAAACCAATACAAGCCCATTACGCTGTCTTCATCTAAATAGAGCATGATGGTTTAGGACAGTCAGCTATTCGAGCCGAATGGAGGGGTACGTAAACCACGAGAATGAGTGAGTTCAGGTTCACTTTTTGGTGCAGACCTCTCCTTATGGTTAATATTTGGCTTACTAATGCCGTTTTCTACTAAGTTGCTATAAATTAGGTAAGGGGTGACTTACAATAGTGACAACGACTTACCTTTTTTGAGAACACGATATTGAGCGCCAAATATTCTTATTTAGCTTGGCAAGTGAATACTTCTAGCCCAGCAGAAAAGCTTGTTTTATTGATGCTTGCAGACGGTGCTGACGAATTCGGCTACACCAATGTGTGCTTACAAACAGCAGGTCAACTTTGTGCTCTCTCTACGTTTGGTTTAGCCGACTGCCTTAAGTGTTTAGTCGACCAAGGTTTTCTCGATAAGGTAAAAGTAGATTATCGAGATCAAAAAGAGATTCACGTTTTCAAAATGCTCATTGAGCAAGAGCAAGCTACGGCGCACGTTGAGGTTCAACCGACCAACAGTATTCCTGTCTACTCTACGGCACCTGCACCTGCACCT
>NZ_JBFRVX010000097.1:0-13401 GCF_041475345.1 Vibrio sp. 10N.222.48.A3
GATGTAATCGTAATTGGTAGTGGCCCCGGAGGAGAAGGGGCAGCGATGGGATTAACCAAAGCCGGGTTGAACGTTGCTATCATTGAAAAAGAGAGCAGCGTTGGTGGTGGTTGTACCCACTGGGGGACTATTCCTTCCAAAGCACTGCGTCATGCCGTAAGTCGTATTATTGAATTCAACAGTAACCCTCTGTTTTGTCAGAACAATAAAAGTATCCACTCAACATTTTCCAATATTCTGGGGCATGCTAAATCGGTCATCGACAAACAGACTCGCTTGCGCCAAGGTTTCTACGATCGCAACCAATGCACGTTAGTCTTCGGTACTGCACGTTTTATCGATACCCACACGATCTCCGTAATGCAAAGCGACGGTACTGAAGAACACTACAGCGCAGACAAATTTGTTATCGCGACAGGTTCTCGTCCTTATCAGCCAGACAACGTCGACTTCATGCATGAACGTGTCTACGACAGCGATTCAATTCTTTCTCTTAAACACGATCCTCAGCACATCATCATCTATGGTGCTGGTGTTATCGGCTGTGAATATGCCTCTATATTTCGCGGTTTAGGCGTTAAAACCGATCTCATTAATACTCGCGATCGCCTGTTGTCCTTCTTAGATAACGAAACCTCAGATGCACTTTCTTACCACTTCTGGAACAGTGGTGTTGTTATTCGTAACGATGAGACCTTTGAGAAAATTGAAGGAACAGATGATGGTGTAATCATTCATCTCGAGTCAGGTAAAAAAATGCGTGCCGATTGCCTACTGTATGCCAATGGTCGAACGGGTAATACTGATAAACTGAACCTTGGTGCGGTTGGCTTAGAAGCGGACTCTCGTGGACAAGTATCAGTCAACAGCAACTACCAAACCAGTGTTGAACATGTTTACGCTGTCGGTGATGTGATTGGGTATCCTAGCCTAGCAAGTGCTGCTTATGACCAAGGTCGATTTGTGGCCCAAGCAGTGGTGAAAGGTGAAGCAGAACGACACCTTATCGAAGACATCCCAACAGGTATCTACACCATTCCTGAGATCAGCTCTGTCGGTAAAACCGAGCAAGAGCTTACTGCAGCTAAAGTACCGTATGAAGTGGGACGTTCTTCATTCAAGCACTTAGCTCGCGCTCAAATTGCAGGTAAAGATATTGGTAGCTTGAAGATACTTTTCCATCGTGAAACTAAAGAGATTTTAGGTATCCACGTGTTTGGTGAACGTGCCGCTGAAATCATTCACATTGGCCAGGCGATCATGGAACAAAAAGGCGAAGCCAACACCATCGAATACTTTGTGAATACCACCTTTAACTATCCGACGATGGCCGAGGCGTATCGCGTAGCAGCGCTTAACGGACTTAACCGTTTGTTCTAAACAAAGAACCAACAGGACTATTTGACCACCTGTAGGCCAAATACATAAACAGCAAGCCATGAGCTTGCTGTTTTATTTTTCGTTCTCTGAACTAAGCTAGGCGAGAAACTCACCTTTCTTCCACTGAGAAATAAATAAAACACCGAGACCGATGCCACGCACCGCCATAAAGCTCAACATTGCTAGCCACAGCGCATGGTTATCAAAACCTGATGCTAAGTAGAAAATTACGAAGAAACTGCAGGTCGCAACAAACATACTGTTACGCATATCTTTGCCTTTGGTTGCGCCTACGAAGATACCGTCCAGCAAGAAGCACCACATTGAAACCAGTGGCATTGCGATCAACCAAGGCAGATACACCTCAGCTTGGCTTTTTACATCTGGGATAGTGGTGATCATATTAATTAAATTAGACCCAGCGATCGCGAATACTGTGGTCAGCACCAAACAAATATTAAAGCTCCAGAAGAAAGTACCAATTAAAGACTGATTAAGCTCTTCTTTATCTTTCGCGCCTATCGCCTTACCAACCATAGCTTCCATTGCATAGGCAAAACCATCCATCCCATAAGAGATGATCATCAAGAAACTCATTAACACTGCATTGGCCGCAACAACATCATCGCCAAAGCTTGCACCTTGGAAGGTCATGAAAGTGAAAGTCGTTTGTAGGCATAGTGAACGAAGGAAGATATCGCGATTCAGTTTTACGAAACGACTCAAACCTTGACTGGTTTTCTTAAGCAGATCCCATGGCGATGGTAACTGCTTCTTCACCCAGATTCGGTAAACACAAATCAGGCCAAATGTTAAACCGGCATAATCAGCCATTACAGATGCCAATGCTGCGCCTTCCACTTGCCAGCCGAGGCCAATCACAAATACGATATCTAAAACGATGTTGGTGATATTAGTAATGATCACCATCCACATGGGTGCTTTGGCATTTTGGGTTCCGAGTAACCAACCTAACAGCACAAAGTTAGTCAACGCAGCAGGCGCACTCCATGCTCGGATAGAGAAATATTGCTGACCATAGTGTTTCACTTGGTCACTGGCACTACTCAGAGAGAAAACCGCATCCGCAACAAAGCTATGCAATAGCAAGAAGAAACCAGCAAACCCTAGTGCCATGGTCACGCCTTGCACAAAGACTAAACCAAGTTGCTTGCCATCGTTCGCCCCATAAGATTGCGCGGCCAGTCCCGTCGTCGACATTCGTAGGAAACCAAGCAACCAAAAGGTCACGCTGATCATAGTCCCACCCAAAGCGACACCACCTAAATACCAAGAATGCTCTAAGTGACCGATAACCGCAGCATCGACTAAGCCCAACAGTGGAACCGTAATATTAGAAAGAACCATCGGGATCGCGAGCAACAGCACTTTTTTGTGCATCGCCTGATTGGATAACGTTTGAAAAATAGTTTGGGGATTAAATAACTTCACGATCACCTCTTAGATTAGAGGCGATAGTTTAACCTAGTGAGTGGGCTTTCACTATGGTGTGGGGAGGCGCTTGCCTTTTATCGATAACGAATAGCTATAACGAGGCAAGTATTCAGATACCTGCCAACAGAACCGCTAGCACTACCACTTAACAAGCACTAACTGCGGCGTTAAACGCTTTTTGACCTGAGAGATTTTACAAAGAAGTCGCTGCCACAATTTCCAACGATTACACTGCTGGTCAAGTGGAGAAAACGCTTTTACCCACTGAGCCCATGGCAGCCAATTAAGGACGCTGTCTATCGGAGAAGATAAGCCATGTGCGTATTTTCCAGAACCGAGCTTTTGCCCCAGAGCACTAGAGCTTTTATCTCCAGCTAACACTAAACACGCATGTGCGTGGGTAAAATAACGACTCAAAGATTGAATAAAGTTCGCCGTCTGTTGTTCATTACAATCCAGCAGAGCATGTTCACACACCACCATCACTGAGGCTTGTTCTGGAATATTAAGTTCATCCAACCAGGTCAGGTCATCCACCGAGCCACACTCTAGACGGTAGCGTTCATTCTTGTGGAACAGGCGTTGTCGCCAAACTAAGTTCTCGGTTACATCTAGCTCAACCCAATGACAGCGGCCATTATCTAAACGGTAGAAACGGGTATCGAGCCCTGCTCCCACGTTAATAATCCAAGCATCTGGGTTATGAGATAAAAACTGTTGAACTTGAGAGTCACAAAGTTGAGTCAGTGTCGCGTAAAGGAGTTGTTGCTGGTCGAGTTCACCGGTAAGGCATTCAGGTGCGAGTTGGCAACGCTTGCAGGCTTGTGCTGCAATAGGGTCATAAACAAGACCGTCATCGGCTAGGCTTTCGCGGCTGCGAAACCAAAGGTGTTGAACAAGATTCGTCGGTACTTGGAATTCTTGATGTGCTGACCCGAGATCAGAAGAAGCCTTTTGATCATAGGTGTGCGACTTACGAATAAGCGGCTTCATTTGAGGTTTGGTTGGGTTTGGCATCATCATCTTCCTTGTATCTCGACAAAGAAGATGATAATGAATATCAATTACAATAACAAGTTATTGAGAGTAAATATCAATAAGCTGTTTGCACTGACTACATCCAGTCCGTGTTACGAATAATACCAACCGCAAGTCCTTCAATAGACAAGTGTTGGGATTCTAAGTCCACGTGAATTGGAGAAAACTCTTCATTTTCAGCATGCAACAGAACGGTAGAACCTTTGCGCTCTAGGCGTTTTACCGTTACATCATCGTCGACACGAGCCACGACAACTTGTCCATCACGCACGTCTTGTGTTTTATGCACGGCCAGTAAATCGCCATCCATAATACCGATGTCTTTCATACTTTCGCCATTTACGCGAAGTAAGAAGTCAGCTTGTGGCTTAAACATACCTGGGTCAACTTGGTAATGCATTTCTACATGCTCTTGAGCCAAAATAGGCTCGCCAGCGGCAACCTGACCGATTAATGGTAACCCTTGCTCTTCATTCGCTGCATCTTCAAGCAAAATACGAATACCGCGAGACGCACCCGGGATAATCTCAATCGCTTCTTTACGAGCAAGAGCTTTCAAATGTTCTTCTGCAGCATTTGCAGAGCGGAAACCAAGTTCACGTGCGATTTCTGCACGAGTCGGTGGCATACCGCAATCTTCGATCTTACTTTTGATAAGGTCAAAAACTTGTTGCTGGCGGGGCGTTAACGGCTTCATGATTCACCTGTCTTTTTATACAGTTGACTGTGAGTATATCCAGTAACTGAACAAAAGCAAAGCAATTGGTTGTTTTTAGTTCATTTTTAGCGAATTACAAAAATAAGATCTCTAACCACACGTAACCAGCTAATACTAAACAGATAAAAACGGCAGCTGAGCCAACATCTTTCGCCATCCCAGAAAGCTCATGATGTTCGCTACCGATTCGGTCAACGACCGCTTCAATCGCGGTATTAATCAACTCGACAACCATCACCAACACGACGGCTGAAATCATTAATATTCGCTCAACTTGGTTTACATCTAAGTAGAACGCCAACGGAATAAGCACTGCGGCCATGAAGACTTCTTGTCGAAATGCAGCCTCGTTTTTAAACGAGCTCGTGATGCCTTGCCACGAAAAGCCCGCAGCTTTGACGATACGTTTGAATCCGGTGTTTGATTTTTTGGTCATTTTTAACTCTATACTCAATCAGTCGATGAATGATTTTCCACAAACTTAACGGCAATATGACTATTTCCATTAAAAGGTTAGACCAGTTTCTGGTATTCTTGCATCGATTAAATTTACGCCTAGGCTTATCCCTATTTCACTCATAGGATTTATCCTCTCATTATAGAAATAGAGATACGCTTGAGCACATTGAAATAACTATTGAGGCAGTGAACCTATATGTCTTCTGGACAATCTTTTTCACGTTCATTAATGAAGCTACCTTTATCCCTATTGGTAAAGAGCACATCAATCCCTTCAAACCCTGTAGAGGATTTGAACATTGATTTGAGCAAACCGATTGTATACGCCTTACCGTTTCGCTCAAGTGTAGACATTCTTACATTGCAAAAACATGCACTTGAACTAGGGTTGCCTGATCCATTGAGCAAACTTGAAATCAATGGCAAATCACTGCAACGCTACGTTTTTATCTCTTCTCGCAAAACTCTGCTGCAAGACGATGATTATGTACCAAGCTCATCAATTGAAGTCTTCTCTGAACTGCTTTCACTGCATGCTGAAGACTCTGAGCTCGACGTTCAAGTTATCCCTGCCACCGTATTGTGGGGTCGTAAACCTGGTAAAGAGAATAACCAGAAGCCTTACCTACAAGCAATGAACGGCTTAGAGAAATCGAAAGCTGTATTGCTAGCAGGTCGTGACTGTCTGGTTCGCTTTAGCCCAGTGGTATCTCTACGATACATGGCTAACTCACACGGTACCGACAGCACCATCGCGCATAAACTGGCGCGCGTGGCACGCATTCACTTCTCTCGTCAAAAGCTTGCAGCATCGGGTCCAAACCTACCAAGCCGCCAAGCTCTGTTCGACCGCCTGCTAAAGTCAGAAGCAATCAAAAAGGCGATAGAAGATGAAGCTGAATCAAAAAATATTTCCATAGAGAAAGCGAGCAAAGAAGCTCAAGACATCATGGATGAGATCGCAGCTAACTTCTCTTACTCGCTGATTAAACGCGGTGAGAAGATTCTTGGTTGGTTGTGGAATAAGTTGTACCAAGGCCTGCATATCAGCAACGCTTCAACCGTTCGTAAGCTGGCTCAAGATGGTCACGAGATCGTTTATGTACCTTGTCATCGTAGTCACATGGATTACTTACTGCTTTCTTATGTGCTTTATCATGAAGGCATGGTGCCTCCGCACATCGCAGCAGGTATCAACCTGAACTTCTTCCCTGCCGGTCCTATTTTCCGTCACGGCGGTGCGTTCTTTATTCGTCGTAGCTTCAAAGGCAACAAGTTGTACTCGACTATTTTCCGCGAATACCTAGCGGAATTATTCGCTAAAGGTTACTCGGTAGAATACTTCAGTGAAGGTGGTCGCTCTCGTACAGGTCGTCTATTGCAGGCGAAAACCGGCATGCTAGCGATGACAATCCAAGCCATGCTGCGCGGCATGAACCGTCCGGTGACTTTGGTTCCTGTATACATCGGCTATGAGCACGTAATGGAAGTCGCGACCTACGCGAAAGAACTTCGTGGTAAGCGTAAAGAGAAAGAAAACGCGAGTCTAGTGATTCGTACAATTCGTAAGCTGCGTAACTTTGGTAAAGGCTACGTGAACTTCGGTGAGCCAATTCAGCTTAACCAATATCTGAACGAACATGCTCCTGAGTGGACTAAAGATATCGACCCAATGGGAACCAGCAAACCACAATGGATGAACCCGGTGGTTAATGACTTGGCAACCAAAATGATGACGCACATTAACGATGCGGCAGCGACCAATGCCCTGACTCTTTGTGCAACGGCACTATTGGCTTCAAGACAGCGCGCATTGTCTCGTGACTCTTTGGTTTCTCAGATCAACTGCTACCTGTCTTTACTTAAGAATGTGCCTTATTCAGGTACATTCACAGTGCCTAAAGACAGCGCTGAAGACTTAGTAAAACACGCAGAGTCATTGAACAAGTTCTTAATTGAATCAGACACTATGGGCGACATCATTTCGCTTGATCGTCACCAATCGATTCTGATGACCTACTATCGTAATAACATCATTCACTTGTTTGCATTGCCATCATTGATCGCTCAGATGACCATTCGTCAGCACGGTTTATCAATCGACGCTATTCAAGAAAATGTTGCAGCTATCTACCCATTCTTAAAGAAAGAGTTATTTTTAAGCTACGACGAAGATCAGCTTGAAAGCGTGGTTGCGAACATCATTGATGAGCTAGTCGGTCAAGGCATGCTTGTTGTGTCGAACAACCAAGTAACGATCAACCAGTCAAACAGCCAAGCACTGATGCTACTAGGCCGTACGATTTCAGAAACGCTCCAGCGCTACTCAATTGCTCTGAACCTATTGGCAGAGAATCCTGATCTAGATAAGTCAGACCTTGAGCAGAAGAGCCAAGACATCGCACAGCGACTGGGTCGCCTACAAGGTATCAACGCACCGGAGTTCTTCGATAAAGGCGTGTTTGCGTCGATGTTCGCAACTCTGAAACAGCAGCAATATCTGGATAACGATGGTAACTGTGATTTAGAAAAGACTCAGCAATTCGCTAAACTTCTCTACTCAATGCTTTACCCTGAAGTACGTTTGACGATTCAAGAGAGTATCCACCAAGCAGAATAATCTCTTGGCTAGCATTCACTTTAATCACTAGACTGAACACGATCAAAAAAGGCACCCAATGGGTGCCTTTTTCTTTAGCGTTCGTTTACTTGTAAAGTTGATGCTTACCAGAAGGTAATGAACAAGCCTACAGTCACCGCCATTCCAACATAGTTATTGTTCAAGAAGGCTTGGAAGCAAAGGTCTCGATCGCGGTGACGCATCAGATGCTGTTGATACACGAACAAGCTTCCCGAAACTAACAGTGCCCAGTAGAAAGTATCACCGAGTTGGTAGTGCATGCCCAATGCAATCAACATCGCCAGTGTAACTAACTGCAGCGCGCCAACCATAAGCTTATCAAAACGACCAAACAGAATAGCCGTCGACTTGATGCCAATCTTCAAGTCATCATCTCGGTCAACCATCGCATATTGCGTGTCGTAGGCTATCGTCCACAACGCATTAATCACGAAGATAAACCACACAATGCTTGGCAGTTCATTGGTTTGCGCCGCCCAAGCCATTGGTATTGCCCAACTGAAAGCCAATCCGAGAAACAACTGTGGAAGGTGTGTAAAACGCTTCATGAAAGGATAAATGAACGCGAGACCAACCCCAATAAAAGAGAGCTTAATAGTCAGCGGGTTCATGGTGAGTACCAACAAAAAAGAAACCACAGCTAACACTAGAAAGAGCACAATGGCTTCCTTGCTGGAAACCAAACCTGAAGGTAATGGACGTTGCTTGGTGCGTTTGACATGACCATCAACTTTACGGTCAGCAAAATCATTAATCACACAGCCAGCCGATCGCATTAACACCACACCGAGTATGAAAACAACCAAGACATCAAAATCAGGCATGCCTTTCGCAGCAATAATCAGCGACCACAAGGTCGGCCAAAGGAGTAACAGAGTACCAATCGGGCGATTCATTCGCGTCAATTGCCAGTACGCCTTCGCTTTGGTGGCAAGCATTTACACACTCTCCTTAGAGTAAATGGGGGATGTTGGTAAAAAAAGTTCGGCCACAAGCATCGGTTTATGATTCATCCATAATCGAGAACGACGCGCGAGTAATCGCTCATCGCCAGCGATAACCCAACCGACTTGAAGCGCATCTCGATCCACGTTCTCAGCACTGAAAACCGTTAACCCAAGCGGGACATCCCCTTGTTGAGAAAGGTCAGAATGCTGATGATCTTCTAGGGTAATTCGAGGTATTAAGGTTCGACCTAACACCCACGGCTCATCATCACCCTTTAAAATCACTTTACGCAGTAAGCAATCATGTGATGATAAAAGGCGTTCTTCGTCCTGTTGCAGAATTGATCGTTCCACAACTTGATTATGAAGCAACTCAACAGACAGGTGCTTGCAGCACTTGCCCAACTTACGGGAAAGCGATCCTTGTTCCATAAGCCACTCTTTGGTGGTTTCATTAGGAAAATTAAATTTTTCTGTGCTTTGCCAATCTACATTCATTAATGAATTTAGATACAATGATATTGACTGATTCATACTAGTATTCAATAGGTGACTTTACACGTACAATAAAGCTTCAACTTTCGAATAAAATTAAAGCGTCCTTCGAATTGTAAACGTATTTAGATTTAGACCGCTCATTGTAACAAGACTAATGCGTTTCGAATATCGCGAATAAACTAAAGAAAAGTCTCAAATATGCACAAACGTTATGTAGCCCAACTATTTATTGCGATTAATCTACTATTTTCAGCATCAAGTTTCGCTGAAGAAGAATCGACACCCAAACTAGCCTACTTCACGCTAGAGCCCGATCTCACCACCAATTTTTACACTAAAGGTAAAAAACTGGGCTATATTCAGGTCCGTCTAGACATAATGGTCGCAAATAGTAATGACTTAGAAGCCATTGAGCATCATCAGCCATTGATTCGTGATGCGGTGATTGAATTACTCGGCAAGCAAAATGAAGAGACAATTAAGTCTCTATCCGGTCGTGAAGATTTGAGAAAGTCCTTAGTTGAGCACCTCAATAAGATTTTACTTCCTGAAACAGGTAAAACTCTCATTGCTGACTTATTGTTTACCAAATATCTTTACCAGTAACGATGTAAAAACGAATCCCAATAAAAAAGCGGCTCATCTGGCCGCTTTTTTGTTTCTATCGTTTGGCTACTCACTAAAAAAAATGAGTTAGCTTCTTGCCGAGCTCGGTGCTTTCATCGCATCGATAAAGCCAATAATGACACCAGCGGCTAGGCCAGCTAAATGCGCTGTATTGGCGATCGCCATAAATGGCTGCATGTACCCAAGCACTAACCACACCAACATAAAGCCGACAATCTGTCTTGGGATACCTAAACCAAGTTGTGGCGCCTTCGCACCGACAACCCATAAGTAACCAACCAAAGCATACACAACACCAGACAAACCACCGAAGTTCGCCCCTTCAACCCAATACTGACCAGCACCTGAAAGCGCAGAAGAGACAGCAAAGATCTGAAGTAGCTTGAGGCTGCCTAGTTTCTTCTCAATATCCCCACCTAGCTGCCACCACCACAAAATATTGAATGCGATGTGCATAACAGAGAAATGCAGAACAGCATGGCTCAACCAACGCCACAGCTGCCATTGCTGTCCATCAACCGCTGGGAAATGCAGGGCATTGAAAATAGCTTGGCCAAAACCAATCTGTTGCAGCGCAAAAATCACCACACACACCAACATTAGGCTCAGTGTCACAGGACCTGCTTTTGCTTTGATCATGCCCAAAAAGCTTGGTGTGTGGTAATGGAAATGACTCTTTCTAGACTCAGCCATATCCCAAGACGCCGCTTGATAGCGTTTATGATTGGGTTCAGCAAGAAAACGATTCAGCTCAGCTTCGGTTTCAACCTGAAATTGACCATCAAGAAGCCACAAAGCAAAACGCCCTTCTCCCTCTGGAGACATGTGAATAGAGATCTGACGAGAGGCCATATAATCAATAAATGCTTGAGCAAGACGTGGGTTGTCTAACACCATCAATCTAATCATTGTTACTTCCTATTCATACTATGGAGATGCTTGAAGCGTTTAAGTGATAAAGCTATTAACCCGCAATCACCGGAAGTTCAGCACGATGCCAAGCTTCGAAACCGCCATCAACACTATATACCTCTTCAAAGCCTTGGTTCACTAAATATTGTGCCGCGCCTTGGCTACTAATACCGTGGTAACACATCACTAAGATAGGCTGTTCGAACTCAACCTCATCCATAAACGACACCATTGTATCGTTAGTCAGGTGGTAGGCGGTTTCTGAATGGGCTACCGCAAAAGATTGCGGATCTCGTATATCGACAAGTCGAGCTTCACTTTGTTCAATAAGGGCTTGAGCGCCTTTAACGTCGATATGTTTAAACTGGTCCATGACTTTCTCTTTTTATACTGATTTACTTTGCTGCCATTGTAACCTATCCCAAGGCTAACAATCACACCCACTTAATAAGGTTATCCACCAGCGATCACTTTTACACCATTTGTGGATAAATCTGTGAATTGCGTGAATAAAGTGCCTTTTTAAAAATAGATCCACAACATGTAGTAATGATCCTGATCTAACTGTGGGTTAACTGAAACATATCCCCACTCAAAAAAACCTGTCAAAGCCTTACTACACCCTGCTTTTAGACAGCTGACGAATAAATTCCTCACAGAGTTATCCACAAAATCATTTTGCAAATTTCGATCGCAAAAGTTGAGAAATCGATCCAAAACAAAAAGGCCGAGATCTCTCGATCTCGGCCTTTTCAAAATTAAGCTATTTGCTTGCTACTATGAGAAACCAAATACTATTAAAAATTAAATGCTATTAGAAGTCGCCAACTGCTTGCTTCAATTTCTTCATCGCATTCTTTTCTAACTGGCGGACACGCTCTGCAGAAATGCTATAGGTATCCGCTAAGTCTTGCAGTGTTGCTTTGTTGTCGTCTAACCAACGTGAGCGAACAATGTGTTGACTACGCTCGTCTAAGCTCTTCAATGCGAGACCTAAGCGATTATTAGTATGAGATTCCCAGTTAGCTGCTTCAACCGTCTCAGCAACGTCTGACGCTTTATCTTCTAGGTAATAAACTGGAGCTGTGTAAGCAGAACCACCGTCGTCGTCGTCCATAGGCGCTTCAAACGTCGCGTCTTGTGCCGCTAAACGAGATTCCATTTCTCGAACTTCTGAAGGCTCAACACCCAGTTCACGCGCAACCGTCTCAACTTCACCGTTATTGAACCAACCTAAACGCTTTTTAGACTTACGAAGGTTAAAGAACAATTTACGCTGTGCTTTAGTCGTTGCGATCTTAACGATACGCCAGTTACGCAATACGTATTCATGAATCTCAGCTTTGATCCAATGAACAGCAAAAGAGACTAGACGGACACCAACTTCTGGATTAAAGCGCTTAACAGCCTTCATCAAGCCGATGTTACCTTCTTGGACAAGGTCAGCCATTGGCAGCCCGTAGCCAGAGTAGCCTCTTGCAACGTGCACCACGAATCGTAGGTGTGAAAGGATCAAGCCTTTCGCAGCGTCGATCTCACCTTTGTAATGTAATCGCTCTGCAAGTCCACGTTCCTCGTCAGGCGTCAGCATTGGGTAACTGTTCGCTGAGCGGATATAGCTATCTAAACTATCTTGTGTGACTAAAGCCATTTGATACGCTTGGTTTGCCATTCGGTTCCTCATCAATCTCTGATCTGGAGTAATACATCTATTAAAACCCGACAATCTTGAACCTAAAATGAACAGGTTTCAAGGAGGGGGAAGTAATTATGCATAATCAATTCGTCTATACAAGGCAAAAACTGGTTAAGAACTGCCTATTTTTCGTATAAATATGACTCTATTCACCTAAACTGGTTCAATTTCTTTGAGATGACGCTGTGCAGAAAGCTTCGCAGCTACACTACCAAGCAAGGTTCCGACGATCAAAAGCAGTAAAGATTCATCCCAACTCAGGCCAATTAAGCGGAAGTGGCTATCGTACAGCTGAGCCAAGTCATCCACAGCACTGTTCAGTAATACGGTAATCAATGCCGTCATTACCCACGCGCTAATCGAACCTAAAACACCAAACCACATTCCAGCATAGAGGTATGGTCGAAGAATGTAGCTGTCGGTAGCACCAATCAGCTTCATGGTTTGAATCTCTTCTTTATGCGCCAACACATTAAATCGTAATGTGTTGCCGATAATCAGAAATACTGCGCCCAGCATCAGCACAGTTAAGGTAATCACGATGACGGCTGCAAGTGCTTTGATAGCATCCAGTCGAGCTAACCAGTCTTCATCTAAACGAACATCGGTGACTAACTTTTGCTTCTTAACCTTGCCTGCCAGTTCTTTAATTAACGTGTCGCTGTGTACGCTTGGCGTAATCACCAAAACACCTGGCAATGAATAATCATCTAGGATAGTTAGGGCGTCCTCAAAACCAGAATACTGGCTAAGATCTTCAAGACCTTGCTGCGGAGAAATGTACTCAACCAGATCGACTTGGTCCCAACTTTCGATTTCATCCTTAAGCACCATGACTCTCGGCTCAGGGATACCATCCTCTACATAGGCACTAATTTGTGACGGGCTGGTGACATCTTGCGCCACTTCACCAACGTTCTTGCCCAGTAGGTACAAACAAGCGGGCATAGCTAAAGCCATTGAAATCACCGCAAGCGTCAGCAAGTTACCCAACGGACGCTGCCACATTTGCGAGAACGATGACTTGGCT
>NZ_JBFRVX010000098.1:0-2986 GCF_041475345.1 Vibrio sp. 10N.222.48.A3
CTTGCTCTGCTGAGTAGAATGGGGAAATAAGTGGAGTGAACCTTCACCATCAAACGGATAACTTAAAGGTAGGCCAGAATGTCTTTTGAAGTACTAGAGCAGCTAGAAGCAAAAATTCAAACAGCAGTAGATACAATTGCACTTCTTCAAATGGAAGTGGAAGAGCTTAAAGAAGAGAAACAAGCACTAGCAACAGAAGCTGGTGAGCTTAAAGCAAGCCGTCACGAGCTAGAGCAAAAAACTCAGCAAATGCAGGAAGAGCATTCAGCATGGCAAGATCGCATCCGTAACCTTCTTGGTAAAATGGATGACGTAGAGTAATCGACTCTTCAGATTTAAAAAAACGCCCGCTACTCAGTAGCGGGCGTTTTCGTTTGTATTCTTATGCTTTGTGTTCTTTGGCTTGTTTTATTATTTGAAGCTGAGTGAGTTACTCGGCCTCTTCTTCTTCAACATCCAGATCGAGTTCTACATCCAAAGGCTCTGCCGAAAGAATAATGCCAGTGTTGTCTGCATAGAGGTAATCTTCAGGTAAGAAGGTCACGCTGCCAAAGTTCACAGGTACATCCAATTCGCCGACACCTTCTTGGCTTGCACCCACAGGAATAGAGGCTAAAGCCTGAATACCAAGATTCATGTCTTCTAACTCATCGACTTCGCGTACGCAGCCGTAAACCACAATACCTTCCCACTCATTGTCTTCAGCAAGTAGGGCAATCTCAGCATCGATCAGCGCTTTACGCAGTGAGCCGCCACCATCGATTAACAACACACGCCCCAAACCATCTTGTTCTAATACGGAGCGAATTAAAGCATTGTCTTCAAAACACTTTAATGTCGTGATCTGTCCTGCGAAGGATGCACGTCCACCGAAGTTGCTGAACATTGGCTCCACGACATCAACTTGATCCAAATATATGTCGCACAGTGCTGAAGTGTTGTATTCCATTAGTATACCTTTTGAACAATGAGCTTACTTTGAGTATATCGGTGCTTGATCCCTTTGCAATGATTAGTCTTATTTAACTCAATAGAGTTTGAGCTACGACAACCCCTGCAAACAATAGGTTAGTGACCAGTGAACATTTCACTATCACGGGCATCATTGGTGCAATCTGCGCTGGCTTTTCGGTTTCCCAAACGGCCTTACCGTGCTTATAAACAATAATAATGCTTAGTAAAAACGGCAGGCTGATCCAGACCGGTTTTTCTTGAATCAGCAGGTAGATAGCGAAAGAGGCAAGGGCGAGCCCAAGCAGTGCAAAATGATAGTGCTTGGCTTTGCGTTGCCCTAGGCGAACCGCCATGGTGCGCTTACCACATTCGCTGTCGTTTTCGATATCACGCATGTTGTTGATATTGAGTACCGCAACCGCCATCAATCCGCAGCCTAGTGCAGGCAGAAACAGGCTTGGTTCAACATGGCCAGTGTGTAAGAAATAAGTCCCTGAAACGCCTAACAAACCGAAGAAGATAAATACCGATAAGTCACCAAGGCCAATATAACCATAAGGTTTATTGCCGACGGTGTAAGCGATGGCTGCAACAATGGCTAATACGCCTAACGCAATGAAAGATAAGATACTCTCAATCGAGGTTAAGGCATGAAAGATAAGAATCAGCCCTGCGAGCATGGTAAATACGATGTTGAGGATGATCGCTTGCTTCATGGTTTTCGCGGTCACCGCGCCAGATTGCATTGCACGTGTTGGCCCTAGACGGTTTTCGTTGTCTGTGCCTTTTACCGCGTCGCCATAGTCATTGGCTAAGTTCGACAGAATCTGTAATAGAGTGGCGGTTAAAAATGCCAGCAGGGCTATTGATAAAGAAAAATGACCACCAGCGAACGCTAAACTACTTCCTGTAAGAATAGAGACAAGTGCGAGAGGCAGAGTTTTTGGGCGTGCGGCATCAAGCCAAATCAGTAGAGATTGTTTCATCGTAGGTCTAATTCTTTGTAAGTCTTCGTTTCATACTGTGATTTGAGTATACGCCCATTTTTCGGGTAATAAAAAGCCCACTCGAAAGTGGGCCTTGAATTCGCTTATTAGCTGCTATTTCTTTGAGATAGAGCAATAAGTTGGAGTTTCTTGTGCTACAGGATGAAGCGACTTAGGTCTTCGTCTTCTACGAGCTCGCCAAGCTTAGATATTACATAAGCTTCATCAATCACTAATTTGCTGCCTGCTCGGTCTGTTGCGTCGAATGAAATCTCATCCATTAGGCGCTCCATGACGGTATGTAGACGACGCGCACCGATGTTTTCAGTGGTTTCGTTCACACGCCATGCTGCGTCAGCAATTTGGTTGATGCCATCTTCAGTGAACTCAATGCCGACATCTTCTGTTTTCATCAGGGCAATGTACTGTTCTGTCAGTGATGCCTTTGGCTCAGTAAGAATACGTTTGAAATCATGTGCTGATAGTGCTTCTAGTTCGACACGGATTGGCAGACGACCTTGCAATTCAGGGATCAGATCAGATGGCTTAGCCACTTGGAATGCACCTGAAGTGATAAACAAGATGTGGTCAGTTTTAACCATACCGTGCTTAGTTGATACTGTGCTGCCTTCGATAAGAGGGAGCAGGTCACGCTGAACACCTTCACGAGATACGTCTGGGCCAGAGCTGTCGCCACGCTTACAGATTTTGTCGATCTCATCGATGAATACGATGCCGTTGTTTTCAGCGTTGAAGATCGCGCTCTCTTTTAGCTCTTCTTGGTTCACAAGCTTCGCAGCTTCTTCTTCCGTTAGTGCTTTGAATGCGTCTTTGATTTTCATCTTACGCTTTTTCTTGGTATCGCCAGCGAGGTTTTGGAACATGCCTTGTAGCTGGTTTGTCATCTCTTCCATGCCTGGAGGTGACATGATTTCAACACCCATTTGTGGCGCCGCTACATCAACTTCAATCTCTTTGTCATCTAGCTTACCTTCACGCAGTTTCTTGCGGAAAATCTGACGAGTGTTTGAAGAAGTGGTATCTTC
>NZ_JBFRVX010000099.1:0-12451 GCF_041475345.1 Vibrio sp. 10N.222.48.A3
TGGTTATTGAGCTTATCCAACCAAAGATGACGCTTACTGTCAATTTTACGCTTTACACCCTGTAAAACGCAGATTACATAGGTTTACCTTAATTTTGCACCTCAAGCTACCGAAAGCTAAGGTTTTTCTCTACTATGCACGCCTTTATTGGTTAGGTAATTATAAAAACGATGGAAAAACACTCACGTAAAGAAGATTGGGTAGCCATTCTTACTGGCACGTTTTTAGTGGCGTTAGGCGTCTTCTTTTTACAGTCAGCAAATCTGCTTACCGGTGGTACTACTGGCTTGGCTCTGCTTTTGAGTCAATTCTTACCTGTAACCTTTGGTATTTTGTACTTTGTTGCCAACTGTCCATTCTATTTATTAGCTTGGAAACGATTTGGTCGTCACTTCGCAATAAGCAGTGCCATCTCTGGATTTTTAGTGTCTGTATTTGCCGACCATTTATACTTGGTGATTTCGTTAGACGTTCATAATGAAATTTACTGTGCAGTCGCTGGCGGCTTATTAATGGGCTTAGGCATGTTGATCTTGTTCCGTCATCGCTCGAGCTTGGGTGGCTTCAACGTATTGTGTCTGTTCATTCAAGATCGCTACGGTATCTCAGTAGGCAAAACCCAAATGGCCATTGATGCCTGTATTCTGTTTGCATCCTTCTTCTTTGTATCACCTTGGGTGATTGCCGTATCTGTATTAGGCACCGCAGTATTGAACATCGTATTGGCAATGAACCACAAACCAACTCGCTACTCGGTGAATTACGCGTCTTAATACCAATTCCCCTATGAATTACTAGCTGTTTTTAATAACAAAAACAGCTAGAATTTAGGTTTTATAAACCGTCGCCTTTTCTATGCAAGATTACCTCTCTAGCGCCAAAGACCAACAAGCCTCTATTTATATTGAAGGTTTGGAATTCAACCCCAACACACGAGTCTTTAGCTGCGACGAGCAGGTCATTGATTTAGAACCTCGTTCTATCGAGCTCTTAGAGTTATTTCTTACCAGCGTTGGTCAGCCGCTCTCTGCCGAGTACATTATTGAATCTATATGGCAAAGTAGCTTCATTTCCAAAAATGTTCTGACAAACCGAATCAGTACCTTACGTTCAATACTTCAAAAACATTTGCCTAATAGCGATGCGACCAAAATACTGGTGACTTACCCGCGCAAGGGCTACTTCCTTAACCCTAGCTCGGTTAGCTTTTCCACGGTTCCCCCTGAAACCGCAGCGGATGATGCCACAATAGAACCTCCAACCAGACAAAAAGGATTTGCCTCCAATCCAGTTAACCCCTGGCTTGTTGTAGTGTCTTTGGCTTTGCTGATCAGCACTGCGGTAATGGGTTATATGCTTTGGCAATCTTCGACTCGAGCCTCCGAAGTTGAACGCGACCAACGATTGATTCCTAAGGTCGAACTCCTCCTGAATCGATTGGATGCCATTGGTGATAATTCCAGAAAATACCGAAAAGTCGTAAAAGCATTATTACTTCAACAGCAGATTGAATACGCCTACACCGATCTTGCTAACCAAGATGCGCCAAGCTACTTCCTTGACCCTATTGATAGCTCTCCCTTCTTTCCGGGCGCAAAGAACATGCGTACCAGTGATTACCTGCTTAACATTCAGCTCAAAGATCAAGAAGTGGACAAACGCCTTATCGCAAAGATAAGCCTGATTTACCCAAACTCAGGGAAGCTCGCATTTGGTGGTGTTTACTCTATTGATGTCAATAATATCAGCAGCAGCCTTATGGAGATCAACCGAGAGCTAGCTAACTACTTTGCACTGCCAGCACCATTACCACCAGAATGGTCAGTCGACAATGCCGAAGTCAGCGAATTGCTAAGTGGAAAAGCCATAGCGCTGGATGGCATCAAGCTCAATACCATGACGTCGACTCTGATTGCGCGTCAACTTGCGCTATTTGAAACAGATCAGAAGAAGCTCGTCGCGTTCACTAACCTTGTTCAAACTCGTTTTAACCGACTACCAGACGAACTGAAGCTGTGGCTTGGTATCATTCATTTCAAACTAAGAGACCTGCAAACCGCAAAAGAGCTTCTGACCAATACCTCAGGCAACTCTACGATCGAAAATGCGTTGGTTTATATGATGGTTTCTCACATTGCTTATAAGCAAGACAACATGGAGAAGTTCCGCCTGAACTACATGGAGTCTCTGGTTGCGTTATTAAGAGTGGTTCCATCCGAAGATCTATTCGCTCGACTATCCAAACCTGAATCAAAATCGACCTGCCTACAACCTTGGAAGAGCTTAAAGCTAAGCGTTAAAGAGCCTCTGATCATAAAGCAGTGGGAAAACTTAATGCTTAACTACTGCACCGCAGTCGGGCAACAATTCTCAAAGGAAAACAAAAAAACCTTTCAGATAAATAACTTAAATATAAATTAAGATCTTATGTGACTTCGTTTTTTGCCCTATTCACTCCTCAAACAATAGCATTCCTAAAAACATCGGGCCCACCAAGGGCTTCCAACTTTAGGAATGTTCAACATGAAAAAAACAATGACGCTGCTAGCAACCTCTCTCTTTGCTCTCTATGGTTGTGGCGGCGGAGGCGGCTCTTCTTCTGGTTCAACAGATGGTAACAAAGGTCCAAACAATCAGGTTGATTACCCTATTGAGAGCTCTGCATTTGCCCCTAAATCAGAAACAACATTAGGCTACTCATTTACCAAAGATGGTCAGACTGAAGGCGTGATGATAATGAGCTTCACACCTGTAAGCGGTGAACTCATCATTGCTGGTTTAAAAGAAGAGACAGGTAATGAAGCGGTAGTTCAAGTTATCAACGACCTAATCAATTACGGCATCACCGAATTTTATGTTTCTGAAGACATCATGACGAATGCTGAAGGTACACAAGAAGACGGCAGCATTTATTTTGCAGGCCCCGACCGTGGGTTACACGAAATCACCAACGCTTACTTCATTGGTAGCCAATACATCACAAGAATGATGTACAGCAGCCCAATGTTCCGTTTGAAAGGAACAGACGTAAAAGAGAGCAACCCGATCATTGATATCAGTGAGGAAACCGTTTCGTTACAAGTCACGTTAGATGGCGAAGCAGTCGCTAACATGCTGAATGACTTTGAAGATCACTCGTGGGTAGCAAGCCTTCCAACTGACGCCTCGTGCCGAGTCACATGGCAACAACAGATTGAAGAAACAGGTGTACGTAAGAGTTTCAAGATCTCTGATAAATTAATCGAAGCTGCGAACCTAACAGAGAAAAACACCTACAACATCAACTGTGAAGGCATGGATTCCGCAGAATTTGGCACATCATCAGAGCGCTGGTTCAACCCAAGTATCGGCTTAATTGAACATATTGAATTGATGTCTGTAGAGCAATCTACTATTGAAGAATCAGCAGCGATACTGACCTCAATTAGCTAGCCTTGACTTAGATTCACTAAACCTAAACTTGACCGCGAAACCGCAAACAATAAAAAAGGCTTTGGGGAGCACTCCAAAGCCTTTTAACAGCCGAATCCTTTAAGGGGAATAAGAATCAAGCCGATTGAAATAAAAACAAGGCTAACCTTCGATCAAGAGAATGCGAGTCTCGTAAGGTCGCAAAACTTGATGATGAGACGCCACTAAACTCTCGCTCACTTGATAATTAGACAACAAGCTCTTAGCCTTCGCCATCTCAAAACGTTCAGGTAAAACGCATTCAGCCTCTTTACCATAGTAGTTGTTAATGCACAGCAGAGTTTGTTCTTCACTCTCACGAACATACGCAAAAATGGATGGATGCTCAGGCAGTAGGTCTTGATAGCTACCATGAGTAATCACCGGCACTTCTTTACGCAATTCAATCAAACTCTTATAGAAATAGAAGACCGAGTCTTTATCTTCAAGCGCTTGCTCAGCATTGATCTCAGTGTAGTTATTCGAAACATCTAACCATGGCTGTGATAGCGAAAAGCCAGCGTAAGGCTCACTGTTCCATTGCATTGGTGTACGAGAGTTATCACGAGATTTCTGCGCTAAAATCGCCATCATATCTTCATGAGTAACACTGTCACGGTTAACCATGATATCGTACATATTGGTACTCTCTACATCACGATACTGGCTGATCTCGGTGTAACCCGGGTTAGTCATGCCAATCTCTTCACCTTGATAGATATAAGGTGTGCCTTGCATCATATGCACAGAAGCAGCCAACATTTTAGCCGATTCAACACGATATTGTTGATCGTTACCTAAGCGGCTCACGACTCTTGGTTGGTCGTGGTTACACCAGAATAGTGCGCCCCAACCTTTTCCGTTCAAGCCAGTTTGCCAGTGGTTAAAGATCGACTTGAGCTGTAAGAAATCGAAGGGAGCGTTGGTCCATTTCTCACCATTGGAGTAATCGACCTTAAGGTGGTGGAAGTTAAACACCATCGATAGCTCGCTGTTATCAACGTTTGAATACTGCTGACAATGCTCCAACGTGGTTGAAGACATCTCACCTACGGTCACGCTACCATATTTCTGGAATACCGCTTCGCTGATCTCTTTTAGATATTCGTGCACACGTGGGCCATCGGTATAGAAACGACGACCATCACCAATATCATCATTAGAGAAATCTTGCTGCTTTGAAATCAGATTAATGACATCAAGGCGGAAACCATCGACGCCCTTCTCTGCCCAGAAGCTGATAACGTCTTTTACTTCTTCGCGTACAACCGGGGTCTCCCAGTTGAGGTCGGCCTGTTCTTTCGCAAATAGATGTAAGAAATACTGACCAGTGGCTTCATCCATTTCCCATGCATTACCACCGAACTTAGACTGCCAGTTGGTTGGTGCTTGACCGTTTACTGGGTCTTTCCAGATGTAATAATCACGGTATGGGCTGTTTTTGTCACCCAGTGCAGACTGAAACCATGCATGCTCTGTTGAAGTATGGTTGACCACAATATCCATCACGATGCGAATGCCACGTTGGTGCGCTTCAGACAATAATAAGTCGAAGTCTTCCATAGTGCCGAATTGAGGGTTAATCGCGTAGTAGTCTGAGATATCGTAACCATTGTCGATCATGGGTGACGCGTAAACTGGGGTTAGCCAAATCGCATCTACACTCAAATGTTTGAGGTAATCCAGTTTCGAAATGATCCCTTTGATATCGCCAGTACCCTTACTGCCACTGTCGCAGAAGCTCTTTGGGTAGATTTGATAGATGGTCGCGGTTTTCCACCAGCTTTCATCATGTTCAGTCATCGCCATCTCTAACACTCACTTACCAGAAAATATAAAATAAAAATCACCATGCAAATCATGGTCGAATAGCCGTTATAACTGAGAGAAAAAGCTATAACTAAGAGAAAAGCGATGACTCAATTGAATCATCGCTTGTTAAATGCATTACGCGTTGGCGGTTTCTAGCTCGCCTTTCATCTGTGCTCGTTTATAGAAGAACAATGTCAGCGTTATCGGCAGTACAACCGCCACCAGCATCGCGACTAAGTAAATCGACCAATATTGAGGTTGAATCGATAAGATGCCCGGCAAGCCACCAACACCGATACCATTCGCCATCACACCTGCACTACCACAGATTGCAGCCGCTGCGGCACTGCCGATCATTGCGCTCAGCATTGGGAATTTGTATTTAAGGTTGATGCCGTACATCGCTGGTTCCGTCACACCTAAGTACGCAGAGATTGCCGCAGGTACCGAGATGTCTCGTTCGCCTTCGCGCTTACTCAAAATGATGATGCCGACAACCGCTGAAGCTTGTGCAATGTTTGATAGCGCAATCAAAGGCCAGATTGGTGTGCCACCTAAGTCTTGCATCAGTTGTAAGTCCACAGCGTTGGTTGTGTGGTGAATACCCGTAATAACCAAAGGTGCGTATAGGAAGCCAAAGACCACTGAACCAAGAACCGCGAAGTCACCTGTCATTGCCACTTTGGCAGTGAATGCCACACCATCACCCAACATACGACCGAATGGGCCAATAAAGGCGTGAGCCAGAATCACAGACAAGATGATCGAGACAAATGGCACGACAACTAGGTACAGATAAGAGGGTACAATGCGCTTAAGGTTGGTCTCAATGAAAGCCAGAGCCACGCCCGCTAACATCGCAGGGATCACCTGAGCTTGATAACCGACTTTCTCAATCACGAACAAACCAAAGTCCCACACCTCAGGTACCGATTTACCTATCATGTAAGCGTTCATCAATTGTGGGGAAACCAAGGTCACACCGAGCGTGATACCCAAAATAGGGGTTCCGCCGAGTTTCTTAACCGTTGCCCAACACACACCAACCGGTAGGAAGAAGAAGATCGCTTCGCCAATCAACCACAAGAAAGAATGAACGGTAGCCCAGAATTGGCTTATCTCAACCAAGGTTTTGCCGTCGAACATGCGAATGTCGCCAATCACATTACGGAAACCAAGAATCAAACCACCCGTAATAATGGCAGGTAGCAGTGGTACGAAAATTTCGGCTAAATGGGAGATACCACGCTCAAGGAAGTTCATGTTCTGGCGAGCCGCTAGTTTCGCCTCATCTTTTGATGATGCATCTTTACCGGTTTGCTCAATAAGAAGGGCGTACACCTCATCAACCTCGGTGCCAATAACCACTTGAAATTGACCTGCGTTAGTAAAGCAGCCTTTTACCAGCTTAAGCTTCTCCAATTCTGCTTTGTTCGCTTGTTCCGTATCATTCAATACAAAACGCAGTCGAGTCAGACAATGGCTGACACTCGCAATATTCTCTTTGCCACCGACTAACTCGATAAGACGCGCAACGTCTTGCTTCGCTATCTTACTCATACTACCCCACCCTGGTTTCATTCAATTACTCATCTAAACCATGCAGCGATAACCACTCGGATTTAGACTTATGGGAACATTCCCAATCACGATTATTATAATGCCCACATGAATGATAAATTAAAATGGGAACAGTCCCATTAATTGAAAGAGATCACACTCTAATTTTAATCTAAGCGGTTCAATTTCGCTTGATTGAGTGGATTATAGAATAGGTGATTGAGTGTGATGAGAGATCTCTGCATTACCTAAAAGCTGAGAGATCAATAAATTAGCGGCCAACTTACCCGCAGATTGATACCCAGGATCAATACTAAATACTCGCGGGAACAAGAAAGAGAGAAGATCATTGCCACCAACACCGGTCACCACCACATCTTCACGTTGTAGTTCTTGCAGACGTTTGATTACACCAAGAGCCAATGTGTCACTGGCACACACAATCGCTTGAGTTGTAGGAGTCAGTACCTCATCCACCAGCTGATAAGCACTTTCATGATGAAGTTGACCAGTACGATAGTTGGCAATCACTCCAGCGCTTTCACACCAATCTAGATAGGCCTTAAGACGCAGTTCACCGGTTGATTTGTCGCTAGGATCAACGCCAATGAAACCAACCTCAGAGATTTCCTGCTCTGCTAGATGCGTTAACGCACTATTGATCACCTGTTGGTTATCATAGTTAATCGACGTCACGTTCTCGGTATCCAGAGCAATCACCACCGCTTTGTGTTCCCAAGCTTCGATTGCAGGAATATCACAGTCAGTAAAGCCAAACACAATGATGCCATCTACATTGCGGCGCTTGAGAACCTGAAGGTGCTCATTGGCTTTTTCTCTATCTAGCTGGCTTTCCATGATCACCACATCATAATCCGCTCGATACAACTCGGCCAGCATCGTACTTACCGCTTTGTTTTCAGAAGGAGAGTCCAGACGAGAGATGATGACACCGATGACTTTTTGACTGCCACCACGCATCGACTGCGCAGACTTCGAAGGCGTGTACCCAGATTCTTGAATTACTCTTTCCACCCTTTCACGGGTTTCAGGTTTTACTTTGGGATCATTGGTCAGAACGCGAGATACGGTAGACTTACCAACACCGGACAGCTTAGCAATATCGAGAATAGTGAGTTTTTTGCTCATAAAAAGTCTGACGTTAAAGGGAAGAGAAAGAAAAAGTGAGGGCGAACTCCCTCACTTAACTGTTTGTAAATCCTAGTAGATAACTATGACCTACTTTCGGCAGTTTTTATAGACGACACGACCAAATTCTAGACGTGCGTTGTCACCTTTAGTGCGTAAAGTGACGCTATTGATCAGTTCAGAGGTTCCATCATCTAAGATGTACTTCGTTCCTGAACCTGCCGCTATTTGAGTTAGGCGATATTCATTCTCTGGCAAACGTAATACCGCTTTTTCATTACCAAGGTAAGCGACCTTAAATGAAGCGTCAGACTCACATTGATAAGTCACGAATTGATCGTCCGAGACTGCACCATCAAGCGCCGCGGATTTAGAACACCCGACTAACGCTACCGTACATAGAGATGCTGCCAACAATGCTTTCATACTGCGTTCCTCATCTTTATATAGTTAACGGCGCTGATATCTTATTGATAGGTTAGCACCCCAGTTGACTGGTTAGAACCCACGTAATAAGTAAGCCTGTTAACGGTAGGAAAATGTATCAGCCTTTCAGGAAAGCTGGTACATCTTTAATGCTATCTAGCACGACACTGGCAAGTGCCTCACCCTTTTCAGTCACGGGTTTACCGGTTCTCACCAATACTCTGGTACCAACACCAGCGGCTTCTGCGGCCATCATGTCTTCAGCTTTATCGCCAATCATGACAGAGTTAGCCATATCAATTTTGAGAAAGTCACGCGCAGAAATGAACATACCAGGTTTAGGCTTACGACATTCACAATCTTGCTTGTAGTCGCCAATGCCGTGTTCAGGGTGATGAGGACAGTAATAGATACCATCTAACTCAACGCCATTATCGACAAAGTTCCAATCCATCCACTGCGTCAAAGAAAGAAAACGATCTTCGCTAAACTTGCCACGAGCAATACCAGATTGGTTGGTCACAAGTACCAATAAATAGCCCATATCTTTAAACGCTTTTGCCGCTTCAAACACACCATCGATGTATTCAAAGTCATGCTCATCATGTACGTAGCCATGATCAACGTTAATCACACCATCACGATCTATAAAAACAGCAGGTTTAGACAAAATTTAGTTCTCTATCAACTCTCTATTAATCATTAATTATTACACGCTTTATTTGCTTCATCACTATCTATTTAGTTTTGCGTTCGTTAACGATTTGTTTCTACCTTAGCAACACAATCGACGTTTAGCCGTCTAGACGTAAAAATATCTATTGACTTAGATCATAGAACACCATAGCATCGTCTGTAAATCGAGCGAGCTATCGACATATTATTCTGTTCCACCTGCACGGGTTTCTCTATGATTAAAGTGAATCAAGTCAATAAGGTTTTTTATCAAGGCACTAAAGAAATCAATGCCTTAATTGATATCAACCTCCACATACCTCAAGGTCAAATCTTTGGAGTCATCGGCTCTTCAGGTGCAGGCAAAAGTACCCTTATCCGTTGTGTAAACATGTTGGAAGCTCCAACATCAGGTGAAGTGATTGTTGACGGTATCGACCTGACAAAACTCAGCAAATCAGAACTTAGCGAAGCACGCCGTAACATCGGCATGATATTCCAACACTTCAATCTGCTGTCTTCTCGTACTGTATTTAACAATGTAGCACTGCCTTTAGAGCTTGCTGGTAAAGATAAAGCTGCGATTGAAGCGAAAGTGAGTGAACTACTTGAGCTTGTCGGCCTATCGGATAAGCGTGATACCTACCCTGCGAACTTAAGTGGTGGTCAAAAGCAGCGTGTCGCGATTGCTCGTGCGCTAGCTTCAGACCCGAAAGTACTACTGTGTGATGAAGCGACCAGTGCTCTGGATCCAGCAACGACTCAATCTATTCTTGAGCTGCTACGTGAAATCAACCGCAAGCTACACATCACGATCCTACTTATTACGCACGAGATGGACGTAGTTAAGAGCATTTGTCACGAAGTCGCAATCATTGGCGGTGGCGAGCTAGTAGAGAAAGGTACAGTTGGCGACATATTCGCACACCCTAAGACAGAGCTAGCACATCAGTTTATTCGCTCAACGCTAGACCTATCTATCCCTGAAGATTATCAAGCGCGTTTTCAAGAAACTCGTGTTAACAGTAGCTACCCATTAGTACGTCTTGAGTTTACTGGTGCAACGGTTGATGCTCCGCTGATGACGCAAATTGCTCGTAAATTCAATATCGATGTCAGCATCTTAAGCTCTGACCTCGATTACGCCGGCGGCGTGAAGTTCGGCATGATGGTCGCTGAGCTGTTCGGTAACGAAGCCGATGATAATGCTGCTATCCAATTCCTACGCGACAACAATGTAAAAGTAGAGGTGCTTGGTTATGTCCTTTAGTTTCAACGAGATTGCTGACTGGATCAGCCTTAACGGCAACCTTCTATTGGAAGCAACAGGCGAGACACTTTACATGGTTGCTGTTGCTGGCATCGTTGGTTTCGCTGTCGGTATTCCATTAGGCGTTATTCTACACACGACTAAAAAAGGTGGCCTGTTAGAGAACACCAAGCTAAACAAAATTCTTGGTGCGGTTGTGAACGTGGGCCGTTCTGTGCCTTTCTTAGTATTGATGGTAGCGATCATCCCTCTCACTAAGATGCTGATTGGTACCTTCATCGGAACAACCGCAGCGATTGTTCCGCTGACGATTGGTGCTATCCCATTCGTAGCTCGACTTATCGAGAGTGCACTACTTGAAGTACCAACAGGTCTAGTGGAAGCAGCTCAGTCAATGGGCGCAACACCCACACAAATCATCAATAAGGTTCTGCTTCCTGAAGCACTGCCGACTATCATCAACTCAGTGACGATTACGCTAGTGACTCTTGTGAGTTACTCGGCAATGGCTGGAACTGTGGGTGGTGGTGGCCTAGGTGATGTCGCGATTCGTTACGGATTTCACCGCTACGATGTGACCATTATGGCAGTAACAGTCGTCATGTTGATTGTGCTAGTACAAATTATTCAATCAATCGGTGATTCATTAGTTCGCCGCGTTGACCACAGATAACGACTTACAGACCAAAATCAAAGTCGTCTGAACCAAATTAAATAGATTTATTAAAAGGAGATTATTATGAAATTTAACCTTAAAGGTTTACTTACTATTGCAGCAGCAGCTTCAGCGCTAGTACTAGCAGGTTGTGGTGATAAAGAAGTCGATACTTCTAAGATCAAAGTTGGCGTAATGGCAGGTGCAGAAGCACAAGTTGCTGAAGTAGCAGCTAAAGTCGCGAAAGAGCAATACGGCCTGGATGTTGAACTGGTCACTTTTACGGATTATGTAACACCTAACGCAGCGCTAGATGATGGTTCTATCGACATCAATGCATTCCAACACACGCCGTACCTAGATCAGCAAGTTGCTGACCGTGGTTACAAGCTAACGGTCGCAGGTAACACTTTTGTTTACCCTATTGCAGGTTACTCTAAAGAAGTTAAATCGGTAGACGAAATCCAAGATGGTGCTCGTATCGCTGTACCAAACGACCCAACAAACCTAGGTCGTTCTCTACTGCTTCTTGAGCAGCAAGGTTTACTTGAACTTCGTGAAGGTGCAGGTCTTCTAGCTACCGTTCGTGACATCGTTGGTAACCCTAAGAACCTAACGATTGTTGAACTAGACGCAGCTCAACTGCCACGTTCTCTTGATGATGTAACTTTATCTATCATCAACACTACTTACGCGAGCTCTATCAACCTGACTCCACAAAAAGATGGCGTATTCGTTGAAGACAAAGATTCTCCATACGTGAACCTAATCGTTTCTCGTGAAGACAACCTAAATGCAGAAAACGTACAAAACTTCGTTAAAGCATATCAAACTGAAGAAGTGTACAACGCAGCTTCTGACATCTTCCAAGGTGGCGTAGTTAAAGGTTGGTAAATTAAGGCTGATAATTAACGTGTAATACAAAAAAAGCTGATACCTTCTGTATCAGCTTTTTTTTAACTTATTCTTCTATCATCGCCTGTAGTATGGGTTTTATTGAAAGAGCTGTTTCTACATGATCAGTATCTTTTATTATGACCTTAGCACCATGCTCTCTGAGAAATGAGGTTTCAGCCTCCGTCAATGCCCCAACTTGCTCATCCGACGCTGCGTAAACATATGTAACATTTCTCATATCGAGACCTTTTAGGGTCTCAGAATAACGATTGTATGCTAACCCTGCAGATAGTTTAGCCATGTTGATATCGGTGTAAAGACCATCCCCCCCCATTCCCGCTTCCTGCGCTGAAAAGTCGACTATAGTATTGTTATCTTCAAACCCCACCATGCGTCCACCTGCAAACTCAGTCCATACTTCACTTGGCATATCTAACCGTCCGACCATCAAGAGATAACCATCAGCAACATTACCTTGAGTTGCTAGCGACTCTTGAACCATAAACGCACCAAATGAAGCACCTACGACATAAACACGCTTGCCGCTATCTTTAAAT
>NZ_JBFRVX010000100.1:0-9828 GCF_041475345.1 Vibrio sp. 10N.222.48.A3
GTTAAAGATCGTTAAGCGAATCAATCGTCAAATGAGCCATAATGAGAGAGATATTCGCTAAGTTAGCTTTTATCGCCAGACGGCTAAATATCTCCCTGACCAAACTTTAATGACAGGTAACTATGAAACAATTGGATCTCAATTTAATCCGCGTTTTTCTGGTTTTGCTAGAAACCCAAAATACTCGCATTGCTGGCAATAAATTAGCGCTGAGTCAGCCCGCAGTGAGTAAAGCACTAGGGCGATTGAGAGAATACTTTGATGACGAATTGTTTACTCGTGTCCATTCCGGTTTGAAGCCAACTCCACGTGCGTTAGAGCTTGGTGAACGACTGCCAATGATCATGGAAAGCTTAGACGACGTGATTCTTGAAACCCCAAGCTTTGACCCTGCCGAGTATCAAGGCAACATCACGATTGCGATTAACGGTTTTATCTCGAACTGGCTTGGTGCGCGTTTATGCCTTGGTCTCATTCAAGAAGCGCCCAATGCTCAAGTCAATATTGTTAATTGGGGCTCTCAAACGCTGAAAAAGTTGTTGGATGGCGAGATACAAGCTGCTATCAACTTTTCTCCAATCGAAACGAATAAGCAGTTTACCCATCAGATTATCGGTGAGGATGACTTTGTCGGGTTGGTTAAAACCGGCCATCCATTAGCTGGCAAAGTGATTTCACAGCAAGAGATAGATGAAGCGGAATACGCGAGTTTGGTGATACCGGGGTGGAATGATATTCAGCCTTATATCGCCAAGCATTTGTCGTCAGAGCAGCTTAAAGTGAAAGCAAGAAGCTCGTATTTGCACACGCTATTAGAGGTCATTAAACAAAGTGACATGATTCTACCGTGTTCCAAGCAGCTTGCTCTTTATCTTAATGAAGAGTTCGATTATCTCTCTTTTCCTGATTATGCACCGGAAGAGCTCAAAAAAATCGTGCTGGTGGAATCTCATAACAAGAGAATGCACCCGATGAATCAATGGCTTAAGCGAAAAATTATCACTACCTCCCAAACCATCATAAAAGAAAAGCAATAAGCCTCTCAAATGAGAGGCTAGGTTATTGTTAGTAGCTGTTATTGTTAGCAGCTGTTATTGCCAGTTAATTAACACTAATCACTCGCAATTCAGTCGTTATTCCCCGCTATTGAGCAGTGACCTGTGGGAAGTTGTGCATCTCACCTGATGCTACCGCTTCATCACTAGGACGGTATGCACGAACCGCAAAGTTCCAGCCATCATCGTTTACTTCAATTACGTTATTTGCAGCGTCACAGGTTTGCCCTTTTGGCGCAAAGTGGATCGTGTAAGAACCGTCTTTATTGGGTGTTGATGTCGTTGAATCAGCGCTGTTGTTGTCCGTCATTAACCAACCTTGGCTTGAATAGGCTGTAATTGACCAATAACCGCCTTCGTCATAACGTAATGAGGGTGCTTCAAACGTGATGTTTGCACATTCCGTTTTACCTGTACCCGCTCGTGACGTATACACAGCATGCTCTGCCGGCATACCAGCCCAACCTACTGCAGTACCAATCATAAACTGCTTGTTATCTGATGTGGCTGTGATGTTTGGTGTGAAGGCTTCTTCTGTCTTGATGTCATTAACTAGCTTCTCCCATTTTGCTCGGACGTTATCTCGAGAAGCATCATCCCAATCTGAAGCAGGTTCAAAAGGCTTAGCTGATTTCGCATTAATGACCGCCGCATCTTGCAGTCGATGCGCTTCATCTGCGCCAGCACTTGTTGCAGTTCGCATCAGTATGTAGATGTAGTCTGAACCTGCGATTTCTGAGTCGATGTAAATTTCTTCGCCACCATAAATGGCCATGTGGTTATCATGATTGTTATTGAAGATATGCATGATCTGGTACGCATCGCCTTCCGCCAGTTTGAATGTTGCGCCTTCTGAGACATCGACAACCGCGGTTGAATAGAGCAGGTCGGTGTTAGAGCGGATAATCATTTGGTTCTCTACCGTTACGTTTTCGCGATTATGCTCAAAAACATTAACCGGTTGATGCTCTAACTGTTGAGTGAAGTAAAGGTCGCTTTCTGCACGAGCGAAGTTTTCGTCGGTTACTTCAACTGCTGCCATTGTTTGCATTGATGTGATGGTAATCAGTGTTGCTAAAATGGTCTTTTTCATATCGTTTACCTTGAGGTCGTCATTAGGAGATGACACTAATGTATCGGTTTGGTGGTGATTCTAGAAATGAATTGATGTTATTTATGTAATAACCAAAAGGAATCGGAAGGCTGGTTTTTGTGAAGCTTAGAGAGAGTTGTGACTGTTTTTTGTTCGTTTGGTGAAAGTTTTTTGCACGAAGACAGGTCGTTAATTAATGAAGCGATGCTTTGTTCATTAACTAAGGCTTTATCGGCAGGTAAGGCTTTAGTTAATGACTGAGGTATCCGCGCTTTCAAGCACTATGCTTTAGTCATGACTAAAAGAGGATTAATTATGAAATGGCTTATCTTATCTGTAACGCTATTGTTTGTGGCAGGATGTCAATCGACAGGCTCTGACACACCTTCACATGATCAAATGAATCGAGTTCATTCTGGTGGTTGTAGCAGCTAATCCTTTTTTGAAAATACTTTTTAGCTGCTGTTATTATCATTTCTGTCACTGTTCTTATAAAGAACTCACTTCTACAAAGCCTTGCGATTACGTGAGGCTTTCTTCTATGTAAAACAACGCATCCCTGCCGATTTATGTTGTAAATTTGTGAATCTAAACTGTCTATATTCTAGGCTGTGTACTGGATCTCATTTGTGATTTGAGTCCCTTGCTAAGGTAAATAATGAATGTGTACTACCAATCACTTTACTCAACTTAAGAGGTTTCTATGCTAGGTGAAAATCACTCTCTTGTTCACGAATTTCCTGAAATGAAAGACAAAATTGCTGAGCTTGCTAAAACTGACGATGGCTTTGCAGAAGATATGAAGACATACGACAACCTTGATAAAGAGATTCGTAAACTAGAGCTGAAAGATTCACCCATTGATGACGGCTCGATGCACCAACTAAAACATGATCGTTCTGAGCTTAAAGATTCACTGCATGCTCGTTTAATTGCCTAGCTAGCGGGTTGTTTTGCTGAATAGCTAAGTTAAATCGTTAGATCGCTAAACGGTTACTGCAGGTTTAGACAATAAAAACTCCTTCGGGAGTTTTTTTTTGTTTCTGCATTCCAGTCTCTATCTGAACGCATAAGAATATTTGGATATAAGAAACCGTAGATATAGACAAACTCAGTTAGCACTAAGGTTTTGCAAATAGGGTGGATATAAAAAAGCTTAGCGCGGGGGACGCTAAGCTTCGTTGTTAAATATGTTCTTGAACCATGTTTAGGCTGGTGGAATTAGCCGACTTGAGAAAAGCTCACTACTTTGCTTTGTAGCTTCTCTTTCAGGTAATCCGTTACTGCTTGCTGCTCGGATTCACTCATGTACAGGCCAAGCTTGGTTCTACGCCACAAGATGTCTTCGTCAGTCATCGCCATCTCTTCATTGATCAAGTAATCGATTTCAACTTGATAAACGCCATGAGCTTCGCCTGAGAATTGGTTGCCAAGGTCAGCTTCGCAATTTGCTCCTTCCAGTAGCTTCCACGTGTAAGTACCGAATTGAGTCACGTAACGAAGTAATAGCGCTTCAGATGCCCAAGGGTATTTAGTGTGGATCATCTTCGCAAGCTGCTCTCTGCTACAACTGAAGTTACCACCTGGAAGTGTGTTGTTGGCTGTCCAAGGCGCACCCATGTTGGTTAGGTGTGGTTCTAACTTCTTAAGTGCTGCTTCGCCTAGCTTACGATAAGTGGTCAACTTGCCACCGAAGATCGAAAGCAGTGGTGCTTGATCAAGCTCTGCGTCTAATTCGAGCGTGTAGTCACGAGTGATCGCTTGCGGTGAATCAGATTCGTCATCACAAAGCGGTCTTACGCCACTGTATGTCCAAACCACATCTTCACGGCCAAGTTGTTTAACAAAGTGTTGGTTAACAATATCAATCAAGTAATCCACTTCGACATCATCAATTGCGACGTTACGTGGGTCGCCTTTGTATTCAAGGTCGGTGGTGCCGATGATCGAGAACTTATCTAGGTAAGGGATCATGAACACAATGCGATTGTCTTTGTTTTGCAGAATGTATGCTTGTGGTTCGTCGTGAATGCGTGGCACAACAATGTGTGAGCCTTTGATCAGACGAATATTACGAGGCGAAGCCTGCTCTAATCCATCATCAAAGAACTGTTTAACCCAAGGACCAGCTGCGTTGACCAGTGCTTTCGCTTTACGTTCAAAGCGTTGGTTGGTCATGACATCAAGGATCGTCACATGCCAGATGCCGCCTTCACGGTGCGCTTTTTCAACTCGGCAGTAGTTACGAACTTCTGCGTTGTTTTCTTTTGCTGCTAATACGTTGAGCAACACCATACGCGCATCATCAACCCAGCAATCTGAGTATTCGAAGCCTGTCTTCATTTCTGGTTTCAGTAGGCCTGATTTCGCTAAGTTGACGGTCTTACTTCCAGGAAGAGTGGTGCGCTTACCCAAGTTATCGTAAAGGAATAGGCCACAGCGAATCATCCAAGCCGGGCGTAAAAATGGTCGATGTGGTAAACGGAAACGCATTGGTTGAGCAACATGAGGTGCTTTTCTTAACAAGACTTCACGTTCCGCGAGTGCTTCCGAAACCAAACGAAACTCGTAATGTTCAAGGTAGCGTAGGCCACCGTGGATAAGCTTTGAGCTGGCAGAAGACGTTGCAGATGCGAAATCATTTGCTTCGTATAAGCCAACGTTTAGACCACGACCTGATGCGTCTGCCGCGATGCCTGCACCGTTGATGCCGCCGCCAATCACGATCAAGTCTAAAGTGGAAGGTGTACTGTTGTTTGAATTATTTTGTTGAGCACTCATGGTTTTGACCTCTTTCTGAGCGAACGAGCATTTTAGAACATAATTGAATCCTATATGAACTTTCGTTTGCGGTCATTTATTATTTTCGTTTATGCGCGTTTTATGTGATTTGGGCATAAAAAAACCTCTGCTTATGAAGGCAGAGGTTCAAATAAGTCTAATTCGAGCATAGAAGCGACAGTGACAGCGAGCAAGTTTTACTTTATTAACTTTTCTATAAAGAATCGTGAATCATTTAAGAAAGTGGCGTCACTGAGCTCTTATGTTTAGTTATTCGCTCATAGGACGAGCGGTATCGATCACTTCTAATGGTATTGCGGAATCTTTAAGGATGTTGAGAATCTCTTCTGGTGGCTGCTTATTAGTAAACACCATGTGGGCTTGAGAGATATTACCGAGCTTAACCATCGCGTTACGGCCAAACTTAGTGTGGTCGACGGCTAAGAAGATGCTGCGACTGTTTTCGATGATGGCTTGTTTCACTCGAACTTCGTGGTAGTCAAAATCGAGTAACGAGCCGTCAAAGTCGATGCCACTGATGCCCAAGATACCGAAATCGAGGCGGAACTGCTTTACGAAATCGAGTGTCGCTTCACCGACGATGCCACCATCGCGGTTACGTACTTCACCGCCCGCCAAGATAACCTTGATCTCTGGGTTCGGTAGAAGGATGCTTGCAACGTTAATGTTGTTGGTCACAACTCGTAGCTGCTTATGATTCTTGTTGAGTGCGCGAGCAACCGATTCAGGTGTGGTGCCGATATCAACGAACAAGGTTGCGCCATCTGGGATATGTTTAACCAGCTCGTCGGCGATCACGTCTTTTTCGTTGAAGTTAAGCGCTTTACGCGTGTTATAAGAGGTGTTTTCTGAGCTTAAAGGAATGGTTGCACCACCGTGATAGCGACGAATTTTATTGCCATCGGCTAGTTCATTGAGGTCTCGTCTGATGGTTTGTGGGCTGACATCGAACTTTTCAACGAGCTCTTCGGTACTCACATATCCTTGTGTTTTTACCAGATCTACAATCTGCTGGTGTCTTGGTATCTGCTTCACTTAACTTACCACTCCCTGCGCGCAAAGGGCTCTAGCGCGTCAAAATCGAAAATATAAACTCACGCTATTGTGCTCGAATTGATGAAAAGAGAGAAGTAATGATGGTAAGGAATCATGTCTAAACCGCAAAAACGCTGGTCAAAACATGGAATTTGAGCCTGAAACGCAAAAAAGAGCACAAAATAGTGCTCTTTTTAGTTTCGTTTGCTGAGGTTCGAACAATCTAATCGATTAATAAGGGATTATTCGTACTCCTCTGTTAACTCACGCTTAGATTACTCTTCGTCGTCATCGTGCAGTTCAGACCAAACCTGTGCACACTTGATAGCACGCTTCCAACCTTTGTAACGGCGGTTACGCTTCTCTTCGTCGTGGTGTGGCATGAAGGTGCGGTCAAGAACGGCTTTGTCTTGAAGCTCATCAATGCTGTCCCAGAAACCAACCGCTAGGCCAGCAAGGTAAGCGGCACCCAGAGCGGTTACTTCCGTTACTTCAGGGCGGTGAACTTCAGTATCCAGCACGTCTGATTGGAACTGCATTAGGAAGTTATTCGCTACTGCACCGCCATCAACACGTAGTTTCGCTAGCTTGATGCCTGAGTCAGCTTGCATCGCATCTAGCACGTCACGAGTTTGGTAAGCAATACCTTCCAGCGTTGCACGGATGATGTGGTTAGAGTTAACACCACGAGTTAGGCCAACAATCGTACCGCGAGCATAAGCATCCCAGTAGGGTGCGCCTAGGCCAGTAAATGCAGGAACCACGTAAACGCCGTTTGAAGAGTCTACTTTGGTTGCGAAGTACTCAGAGTCTTCTGCACCAGCCAGTAGCTTCATTTCATCACGTAGCCATTGGATTGATGCGCCGCCCATGAATACTGCACCTTCAAGTGCGTATGCAGGCTCACCTTTAGGACCACATGCTAGCGTTGTTAGTAGGCCGTTCTTTGATGTTACTTTCTCTTGGCCTGTGTTCATTAGAAGGAAACAACCTGTGCCGTAAGTGTTCTTAGCTTGGCCTGCTTCTACACACATTTGACCGTAAAGTGCAGCTTGTTGGTCACCTGCAATACCCGCGATTGGGATACGAGTACCGCCTTTACCACCAAGGTTCGTTTGACCGTAAACCTCAGAAGAGCGTTTTACTTCAGGCATCATGATTGACGGAATACCCATCTCATCAAGTAGCTTCTGGTCCCAACATAGGTCATTGATGTTGAACAACATAGTACGTGACGCGTTAGTGTAATCCGTAACGTGTACACGTCCTTGAGTCATTTTCCAAACTAACCAAGTATCAACCGTACCGAACAACAGTTTGCCTGCTTCAGCGTCTTCACGAGCGCCTTCAACGTTGTCTAGAATCCATTTTACTTTGGTACCTGAGAAATACGGGTCAAGGACTAAGCCGGTATTGTCACGTACGTAGTCTTCTAGGCCACGTGCTTTAAGGTCTTCACAGATGTCTGCAGTACGACGACACTGCCATACGATTGCGTTGTAAACCGGTTTGCCAGTTTCTTTGTTCCAAACAATGGTGGTTTCACGTTGGTTCGTGATACCAATGCCCGCTAGCTCATCGCTGCGGATGCCTGCTTTAGCAAGAGCTTCAACCAATGTAGAGCTTTGAGTCGCCCAGATTTCCATTGGATCATGCTCAACCCAACCCGCTTTCGGGTAAATCTGAGTGAATTCTCGTTGAGAAGAACTAACGATGTTTGCATCGTGATCGAGGATTACAGCGCGAGAACTTGTGGTGCCTTGGTCTAGGGCAACAATGTATTTTTGCTCGGTCATGGTAAGAATCCTTTTTCTTTCGTTATTTATATTTTAGTAAATGTAAGGTCGCTTAGGGATTAAGCTTGAGCTTGTTCAGCTTCTTCTTCTGTTTCACATTGGTTTGGAATTGTGCAGCCTTGGCCTTCTACTGGTAGGTAAGCACCGATAACACGTGGGTACAACCAACCACCAAAACACGCACCAGCAATTGGAGCAAGAATTGGAACGATGAAGTAAGGAATATCACGAGCACCGCTTAGTGCGAAATCCCAACCTGCAAAGTAAGCGAACAGTTTTGGTCCGAAGTCACGAGCAGGGTTCATTGCAAAGCCCGTCAGTGGACCTAAAGAACCACCGATAACCGCGATAAGAATACCGATCAGTAGAGGGTTCATTGCACCGCGAGATGCGCCGTTGTTCTCATCACCTAACGCTAAAATGGCAAACATCAACACTGCAGTAATCACGAATTCCACAGCAAAAGCGCCGAAGAAAGAAAGTGAAGCATGTGGGTAAGTCGAGAAGATACCAGCAGTTGATAGTGCGTCTTGGCTGCTACGAACGAAGTTATGTGCGATTTCGTAGTCAGTAAATAGGTTGCTGTACAGGCTGTAAACCAATGCTGCAGAGCAGAAAGCGCCAAGCAGTTGCGAAATGATGTAAGGCACCACTTTCGCTTTATCAAAGCCATGGAACATGGCCAGTGCAATCGTTACGGCTGGGTTGATGTGTGCGCCTGAAACGCCGGCAGTACAGTAAATTGCAATCGCAACACCGAAGCCCCAGATGATGCTGATTTCCCATTGTCCGAATGTCGCACCAGTTAATACCAGAGCGGCCACACAGCCAACGCCAAAGAATATGAGTAATCCTGTACCGATAAATTCAGCCAAGCATTGCCCAAATAAAGAAGGGTGTTTGTTTGTTGTCATGTTCGAGTCCTTTTTAGTTTTGCTTATCTAGCACGTGTATTGTGCATATATTTGCGAACTCGAAAATAAACGAACATCAAAAGTGAGCGTTTGAGCATAAAATTGTTAATTAAAGTCACTTGAAATGTTAATCCGAACACTTTTGCTCGAAAAAGATGCTCGCATGAACGTCATTGCTCGAATTGATAGGTTGCGAAGCCGCTCAAACTACCTATATGTAAATGAATGCGCAACTGGTACGAGGAGTTTATGTTTGGATTTGTGACGCTACTTCGTGAGTGGCGGATTATTAGACTTAATTAGGGAGGGCTGTGTGATGTTTTTGCTATGTAACAAGGGCGTTAACAAATGAGCTTATATGCATAAATGAATAAACTGCCAACTATGTTGTAGTTTGGCAGTTTTCATTTGGGTGTATGTTCTTGTTATACGAGACGAACTTACCGCTCTAAACCAGAGCTGCAACTTTTCCTTTCGAAACCAATTGAGCTCGGATTGAGTCATACGCCCAATTGAACGCAATCGCGTAAAGTACGAAGAAAATAACTAGGCCGATGTCCATGATCAGTACGGTTAGGAAGTCGAGTTGTAGAACCCACATCAAGACAGGTAGAGTCACTGTCATTAAGCCAAGCTCAAAACCTAATCCGTGCAGGATACGTGTTTTCGTGGTTCTTTTGCTTCGGTCTGCTCCGTAAATTTTGTCGTAGCCATAGTTATAAACGTAGTTCCAAGCCATCGCTATCAATGATATTGCGAGCGCTAAGCCTGCCATTTCGCCTGCGCCGTTTCCTGTAATATAGGTTGCAAGCCCTGCCATCAAAATCAAAGCTGCTAATTCAAATAGCACCATGTGCAACATGCGTTCTTTATGTGACATTTTTCTAACTCTCTTTACGATTAAATAGCCGCCGATGGGCTAATGACTTGCTAGATAATATCTAGTTAAGTGATAATATAAAGATAGTTAGCATCATATATAGTGATAGTAAGTTTTGGGAGAAACCAAATGTACAACATTGAACAGCTGAAAATGTTTGTGTATGCCGTTGAATTAGGGTCATTTTCTGCCAGTGCTCGTCATTTGGGTAAGGTGCAGTCGGCGGTGAGCCAAGGCATCAGTAATCTTGAAA
>NZ_JBFRVX010000101.1:0-5734 GCF_041475345.1 Vibrio sp. 10N.222.48.A3
GCTTAGTTTCTTTGAGATACACAGCTTATTGCAGATACAAAAACGCCAGCTTCAGAAGCTGGCGTTTTCTTAAAATTCTATATTTTTACATGTTAACGCAGAGATTAACGGTTGATACCGATATCGCGTTGCATGTGACCAGATAGGTCGCTTGAGTAGTAACTACGTGGAGAGTTGTCTACAAAAAGAATATCGAAAATGTGTGCAATCAATCCTTTGAAGTTAACCGAGTAGGTCTTCTTATCCATAGAGTTAGGAACAGCGATAGTATTCATTTGCATTGCTTGAGCCATGATTGCCTCTCTATAAATTTGTTTATGTGGTTCGTTCTGATGACAAGAATAATAGGTGATCTTTTGCAGGTTAAAAAATGACTAAAATTAGATATTCGAATTAGTTTTTCTAATAAAACAAACCATTAACAACACGCTGAAATACATATTCACAAATGGTGACTATAAATTCGCAATGGCGTTAAAATCATGCATTTAGTACAAATACCATTCAAATCAAAGTGGCCAATGTCACAGAAATTTTACATAAATAAATTCCCCACTTCATCGACCACGTACCGATTATAAACTTTTCGATAAGTTATATTTGTTTCTAATTCACTTGTTCAATGTCTGGCTTCTTCGCATAAATCGACGCTATAACCGCAACCGTCATGGTAGAAATCAGCACCGCCAACGACCAATACGTCGGGATAGCCCATTCGCTATCAACCAGTAGCATTTTTACACCAATAAAGACCATGATGAATGCCAGTGCAGGCTTCAAATAAATGAACTTATCCATCATGCCTTGCAGTACAAAGTACAAAGAACGGAGACCAAGTAGCGCAAATACGTTTGCAGCAAGTACCAGGAACGGTTCTTGCGTCACAGCAAAGATAGCTGGGATAGAATCCAATGCAAACATCACATCCATAACTGCAATCGCACCGATCACCAACATCATTGGAGTGAATGCCCATTTTGCACCCTGTTTAACCATTAATGCAGGACCATGAAAATCCTCTGTTACCGGCATCACTTTACGAAGTAACTTCTCTGGTAATGTATTTACACTTTCCTCTTCGCCCTTGTCTAACGCCAGTTTAATACCAGTACCAATCAAGAACGCAGCAAACACGTAAAGCACCCAGTGGTATTCAGCCAACAGCTGTGCGCCTAGTGCGATCATAATTGCACGAAGTACCAGTGCACCAATTACGCCCCATAGAAGCGCACGTGGTCTTAGGTGCTCAGGAACTTGGTATTGAGCAAAGATCATCGCGAAAACAAATAGGTTGTCTACACTGAGTGATTTTTCTAGCAAGTAGCCCGTAATGAATGACACGGTTGCTTTTTGCGCTGTGTAGTCACTATTTGGCGCATAAATGTCCCAGAATAAGTAAATAGAACCAGCAAACAAAAATGCAAGTACAAACCAAAAAACGCTCCAGATTGCCGCTTTTTTAATTGTGACGTTCCCACCACGAGTCTGATAGATATCAATAGAGACGAGAATCACTGTTAGCAGGAAAAAACCCGCATAAGTCGTCATGATTGGCGATGATAAAAAGGATTCACTATTTGTAGATAATAGAGATTGAGTTGAGTTCATTATTCCTCCGGGCGGAAGAACTTTACAAAGACCTTCCGCAAACAAAACATATCAAGTTCCACGACGGATCTTGATTGTGATTGCGTTGGTCTCGTTGAAGTGAAATATGGGATTTCACCTTTACATACCGGATAGGCTCTTAGCCTAACGAGATGACGACATGTAAACTTGCGCTAACTACTCCCCAAACGCGTGGATAATATTCCCCTATTTGTGTTTCGTCTATTAAAATTTGCACTAGAAATACAAAAAAGGAGCAAATGCTCCTTTTTGATTGATGCCACCCTATCAAATAGACACTCGAATTGATTCTAAGAATAAATCTGCTAACCAAATTCACGATGGCACTGCGTAGTTACACTGCAAAACGATCAAGTTATAACTCTGCGCAAATTACAATCTTGCGTAAATTACAATCCTGCCGTCGGTATCAAATACACTAACGCAGACCAAACCGATACCCAACCAACCACCGCTACTGCATCTAACCAATCTTTCTTATCCATGCTTATCTCCACAAGAAGTGTGACCTGCAGGAATAAAGCATAAACAGTGCCAAATTTATAAACAGCTATAACTAATAATGTTAAGTGCAATCATTGATGCTGATTATCTAAAACACTCCATGCAATTCAGCGGTTCATTGTGTTTAAGAGACTCTGGGTATTCTTGTAGAAACTCGATAAAACAGTCTGCCATAGAATCGGTCGTCACCACGCCATCACCTATCATATCTAAGACGGCGTTATAGCCCTCTTTTCCTTTCATGGTGTAGGCTGACGACGCGCCTCGGTAAATTCGGTCACGAGAAACTGGCTGCCAACCGGATGTTTCAGAGTGTATTTCTAAATGGTGAATCCTATGCCCTATAGGCGCTTCTTTGTGGTAGCAGAACCTTAGATTATGAGTATAAGGAAAGCTGCCGGAACCTGTGCCCACGACACCATTATCGATCGCGTTATTGATTGCACCTTCAAGCATGCCAGCGATCGTTTCACCTTTTACTTCATACACACCAATGGGTACGGCAAACGGTAGTAGTTTTCCGGCAATATCGGCAACGGATACATCACCACTATTGAGTGAATTTCGCACTCCACCAGAGTTGTGAATCGCAAATTCAACCTGATGCCCTTTTTTGTTCATTAGGTAGTGAAATGATTGAGCAACCAAGGGCGCAAGCTGACTTGGACCTTTCTCATCCGGGATCCGAATATGGCGCAGTGTTGTGTCTGCATGAGCAATCACTTGTTGCTGAAGCTTTCGAACTCTCGGCTGGTATTTATCCGTCAGAATACTCTGCAGCTCAGGATCTTTTTTACACACTGCAATATTAGGGTGATTATTTAAAAACTCACATGCCATGTCGTGGGCATCGTCTTGCCCTACTTCACTCAATTTCGCGTCTATAAACAGTCGACGGCCTAACAGCAGTTCGTTCTTACCGTTGAAGTGAGTCACTTTGCCTTCAGCATCGAACTCGATTTCGCAGTGTCCTAGGCTCATGGCGTGGAAACCCGCTTGCACAACATAGGTGTCATCGACTTTCACTCCGTAATCATCATCTTTAACTAAGCCAATATCAGAGAAATCACCTTGTAAGCGATGACTATGACCACCAACAATGACACCAATACCTGTTACGTTGGCTGCTAACTCTAAATCAGCTTCGTAACCAAGATGACTAAGTAACACAATCTTGTTGATACCAGCTTTATGAATCTGCTCAATGGTCGCTTTTGCTGTTTCTAAAGCATTTTCAAATGGTGTATCGATATCTGGATTGGCAATGCCTGCCATTTTGTCGATGCTTAAGCCGAATATTGCAACCTTCTCGCCATCAAACTCTTTCGTTATAAAAGAGGCACTTCGCGTTACAGTCAGATAGGGTTTAACAATTTCGTTGTCCGCTAAGGTATGAGTTTTATTGATATCCTCATTCGATAGATTCCAGTTACCGGCCAACAGTGGGAATTTGATTCTTTTCGCGAAAATCGCAACGGGCTCATTACCCATATCTAGCTCGTGATTGCCAAGCGTCATGGCATCTATATTAAGGGCATTCAACAAATCGGCGTTGGCTTTTCCCTTGAATAAAGAAAAGTACAAAGTCCCCTGGAAGCAGTCACCAGCATGCAGGAACAGGGTTCCAACCTTCTGACGCTGGGCATCTTGTTCTATTTGTTTGAAGCGTGTTGAAATTCGAGCAAAGCCACCAGTACTGACATAAGGTTCAATGATGTGGTTGTTCATTTTAAGTGATAGCTGTAACGAGGTTGGTTCAAAGTATGAGTGGGTGTCGTTGATGTGTGCCAACACTATTTTTGTCGGCTTATTCTTTTTAGTCATATTTTCTTCTCTCTTTGTCCCTTCATACTAGGTCGAGAATCATGACAGAATCGTGAATTTTATGAAACTGCACTGCAAAAAAATACTCGAGATAGATCGAAAATCTCATTTTGCACCGTATAAATAACAACGGGTTTTGTGACAGGTGAGCATACCAGATTTGTGTTTTTCGATTATGATTAAAGATATCTGTTAGCTTTCAAACAATTAGCAGAGCCTTCCGTTAGGAGTAAGCCTATGCAACTAGAAAGAATCGAGATTTCTGGCTTTCGAGGTATTAAGCGCATGTCTCTTGCGTTTGATGAGCTAACCACGCTTATTGGTGAAAATACTTGGGGTAAGTCTTCATTATTGGATGCCCTTTCCGTCGTTCTCCCTTCAGACGGAGTTCCATATCACTTCGAAATGACCGATTTCCATGTCGATTACTCAGTTTCACATCCACAGTCTCAACACCTTCAAATTGTTCTCGCATTAAAAGCCAACGATAAAAGTGAGCTAAATGCAGGACGTTATCGCAAACTCAAACCGGTGTGGGTTCAAGACGAGTTTGGTGTTTTTCGTATCTATTATCGAATCAGTGCCACGTTAGAGCAATATGAAACGACCACACACTATGCATTTTTGGGGTTGGACGGAAACCCTCTCAAGCTTCATCACTCAGAAAAGCTCGCTCAAGAATTAATGACGTTACACCCTGTAATTCGTTTGAGAGACGCAAGGCACTTCGATCGCCCTTTCAACGGCAATTCACTTAACCACAATGCTCATCTACCGGGTAATGTTCACACTAACACCGTTCATGCTAGTAACGGGCACGCTAATAATGTGAGTGGAAATGGTAACGGCCAGAGTCAAACAACCAATGGTAATGGCAGCAATGGAAACGGAAATGGGCGTCAGGCAAGGATAGAAAAACGCATCGACAACACCTGCCGTCGCCTTATGGCGATACCCGGACATGTTAATAAAGGTGAAATGCGCAGTAGTCTTGAGTCGATGCAAAGCTTAATAGAACACTACTTCTCATTTAAGAGTGTCTCACGTAAAAATCCGAGAAAACCGCGTGATGGGTTACTTTACTCAGCAGGTGCGAACGACAAGAGCATTCATCAATTGGTCGAAGAGACCAAAAACAAACAAACTCGCTTATTATTCATGGGGTTACTTAATGCCTATTTGCAAGCAAAAGGGCCAAATGACTTAAGAAGATGTGCTCGCCCTCTTTTGATCCTTGAAGATCCAGAAGGTCGATTGCACCCAACGCACTTGGCAAGGGCTTGGAGCTTGATGCAAAAGCTGCCCATGCAAAAAATCCTGACCACCAACAGTGGCGATCTACTTGCTGCTGTGCCGCTTCAATCGATTCGTCGTTTGGTACGTCAGTCAGATAAAACCATAGCCAACCAGCTCAATGTGAACCACTTCAGCAAAGATGAACTTCGTCGAATTGGTTTTCATATTCGTTTTCACCGGTCCGGCGCTCTGTACGCTCGCTGCTGGTTGTTGGTAGAAGGTGAAACCGAAGTCTGGTTGTTTAACGAGTTAGCCAACCAATGTGGGTATAACCTTGCTGCGGAAGGCGTTCAAATTATTGAGTTCGCGCAGTCTGGTCTTAAAGCGCTCATTAAAGTAGCGCAAGAGTTTGGCATCGATTGGCACGTGGTGACTGACGGAGACGCTGCTGGTAAGAAGTATGCGGCGACTGTGCTATCTAAACTCGGTAATGATCAAGAACGACATCGCCTCACAGAACTGCCTGATAGAGACATAGAGC
>NZ_JBFRVX010000102.1:0-3736 GCF_041475345.1 Vibrio sp. 10N.222.48.A3
AGAACTCCATTACTAAGACCGAGAACTTTGAATTCAATGCTAAGCAAAGTACGCTAATTACTAAGTAATTTTACAATGTGTAAAAAAAAGCCCTACTTAACATAAGTAGGGCTTCATCTTTATTTATTCTGCTTAAGTTTCATTTAAGCTGTCCAGACTAAATTAGTCAGCCTTGCGTACCAAAAAGTGATCGAGCATAATTTTTTCACCTGTACTTTGAAGAGGCTTGAATTCAATGACTAACTGATCGCCTTTCTGTTCAAATGCATTCACTTTCAAAAACAGACTTTCTTTGTCCGCTTTAATGTTATGAGCGACCTGACGACCATTAACAAACACATCAAATGCAGGCGCTTTAGAATTTACAGGTATCACTGTTTCAAAAGTGTACTTTTCCCCTTCTATCGCATAAGCGGTGTTATAAATACCACCATCCGCCGTCCAGTAAGTCGCATTGAAGTCCATACTTCCCGCTTTCCAGTAGCTGTAAAACGCGTGAAGATCTTCAATGTCATTCTGAGTTGTTGACGTCCATTTTACATCAGCAAGATTTACAGGTTTCGTATAGCTAAAACCATGCTCTTGCATGTCACTTTGTAATGAATCCAATCTTCCCAAAACATCATCGAAGGTATCTTGCCAACCAAGCTCACCATAATATTGAAGCCCTATCTCCCCAATAATATAAAACTCACCATCTCTCTCAATCGTGATACCAGAACCTGAATCCCCATGGATAATTAACCACTGCAAGTTACTTTGAGGCATGATCACTGGGTCATATTTGTACTCAGCTAACCATTTTTTGTCTGTGTCGTTGTACTTAACAAACTTTTTGCCACCATTACGTCCGTTATAGTTGCCAAAGCCAACGCTATTTACTTCATAGACTTCTGAATGATCAAACATCCCTTTCTCGGGCAACTTCGCCGGCTTGATACCGGTGATAGGCGTATCTAAGCGCACCAAAGCGAAGTCGTAAATACCATCGGTAAATTCATACTCCCCCCACTCACCATCAGGGTCAGTAGTCGCACGTGACGTATGAACAACATTGTACTTACCATTCTTATCTTTTTCATAAGAAGAACAAGTTACCGCATTTTCATATCCTTCACTTTTTGAACCTGACACATGATTTGCTGTGATAACCCAATACGGGTCGATTAAAGTGGCCGACCCTGCATTCATGTGGCAAGCAAAATCAAATTGAGTTTGTAAGGCAAACGCTTTGTGTTGAGTAACCGAGCGATCCATCTTGCCTATGCCCGCCTGCGCTGAAAAAGTAGCAACGATCGCTGATGCCAAAATAATTTTTTTCATGTTACTGAGCCTCTATCAATTGGATAGCTTCAATAGCGTGGTAACCCTGTCTAGCTTCAAAGTCGAACTGTCTATGTTGACGTGTATAAGTGATTTCGACGATATCATCAGGAGATTGGGATTCGAAAACTATCGTATTTTTGACACTGGTCATGTGAAAGGAGATATCATTTTTAATAGTGATACATTGCTTTTTAACACATGCGGTTACATCAGCAGAAGAGAGCCAATTGTGTGTATAAAGCTCTACAGAAAATCGCCCGCCTTTACCTGGCTGAACGTCAAAAGAGAAACCACTAGTGCCGACAAGTAAACCAGAGAAAGCTAGCTCTTGGTTGTAATCTGTAGAATCACCACCCTGCCAGTAATAACGGTTACCAATTGCGTTTTTGGTCTCTGAATTAACAACTTGTCGTAATTCACCAATAACATTTACGTCACTAATTAAGGTACTATTGGGTTTGTCTTTTCTTTGATGCTCTCCATATAAGAAAACCCAATCTAAGCCATTTAAGTCAACGTCTCTTGCGTAACGATACTTGCCATCATTAAGTTCATAACCGATGAACTCACTAGCGATCGACAAAGTATCTGTACCAATTTCTGAAACATTACTTAATTTATTTAAATCGACCTCAATCTCACTGGCCGCTGCATTAGTTGTTAGTAATGCCAACATGCAGAGGTTCAATTTTGCACATTTTAATCTCATATTTTCGCCTCAGTATTAGTTCCAAGTAATTGTAGGCTAAAGATAAGTTGAAAATGTAAGGTGCTGTAAGGGCTTTGTTCATCACGATTCAAACCTCACCGACTGATAGCTGGCACGAATAACCATAAACCCAACCATACCAATAGTTAATGATGATAAATTGCGTTTGCCAAGCTTTTGACTAAAGGTGATTTACTTTCCAAGTAGTGATTAGATACTCCTTACATGTGCTTACAACAGGTATGGATAATAATTGTATTTCATCAAGGATTTCTATTTCACGACGATAACAGCGATGCCTACGCAATTCCGTTTCATGTATACAACGAAAAAGCCCCACCAAATCATGGAGGGGCTCTGAAAGATCATTTTTGTGTACTCAAAAACTTAGTCGACATCTTGGTCGATAGCGTATTTTATCGCGAGACCGCAGATTGCCATCATAACGAATGGGATTGCGGCAGTCGTGTATTCTGCCCATGCCATATCAGCGAATGCTTTTGCCAGTAGTACGTGGCCGAGGATTAACAGAAGTGCACACACAATAGCAACGATAATCAACTTAACTTCGTTACCCATAGTCATTTTCAACATAACGGTATCTCCAATATTTGGTCTATCGATATTGAATCACAACTCGCTGGTCAAGAAGGCGTACAGTTGCATCGGAATCAGTCCGTACAGTTGGAATCATTGTCTTTTTTATGAGTGACTTACGGTTTTACGAGTGCGTAAGTTGACGCGCAAGCTTACCAAGTAAGATCAGCGCTTGCTCTTTCTCTGCTGTGAGTTCATAAGAGAAGTTCAATCTAATCGCGTTGTCTACTCTGCCCAACTCGCTAAAGAGGTCTCCAGAGGCGACGCTAATGCCTTGAGCAATCGCTAACTGATGGAATTGTTGACTGTCGAATTTGGCAGAAAAACGAATCCATACAAAGTAGCCACCAGCTGGGTCTTCTATCTCGATGGAATGTGGGAAATATTGCTTAATGACCTCTATAAATCGCTTTTTTCTCATTAGAAGATTTTTACGCAATTTACGAAGGTGATTGTCGTAGCTTTCGTGTGTCAAGAAGTGCGCGACACCAAGCTGCACAGGAGCACTACTCGACAGCGTAGAAAGAAGCTGAAGTTTTTGAATCGCATCGTTAAAACGCGAACTCACCACCCAACCAACACGATAGCCAGGGCATAAACTCTTAGAGTAAGAGCCGCATAGCAACACTAAGTCTGTTTTATCAAATGCTTTTAGCGGTTTAGGTTTATGCCCTTCGAAATATAGGTCGCCGTAAACATCATCTTCGATAATATAAGTCTTGTATTGTTCAGCAACCTCAACCACTCGGCGCTTCGCATCTTCAGACAAACTTGTCCCTGTCGGGTTTTGAAACGTCGTCATCAGCCAACACGCTTTCACATCCTGGTTTTGTAGTGCGCTTTCAAACTGCTCAATATTCAATCCATTGATTGGACAAACATCCACTTCGATAGGGTTGAGTCCTAACCTCTCGACAGCTTGCAGAGCACCATAGAAAGCAGGAGATTCAATCACAACGTAGTCACCGGGCTTGGTTACAGTTTGAAGGCTCAAGTTAAGCGCTTCCATAGCACCAGAAGTAATCACGATATCTTGATGGTTGACGGTAATACCTTGCTGCAGGTAACGTTGAGCGATTTGTCTTCTTAGGGACTCACTGCCCG
>NZ_JBFRVX010000103.1:0-1659 GCF_041475345.1 Vibrio sp. 10N.222.48.A3
CCAGCATATATATGCTGGTTTTTTTATAGAATCTTATTCAGTCACTCTTCCTGTTTCGTTTAACTTAATACTCGAATGAAGCTGACTCAAAAAATCACTCTGCGGCCTAACCTATATAACTATTGTAGCCTGTATAACACCCCATAACTTACTGTAACCTGTATAGTCGGAGCCTGTATAGTTAGTGGTTTTCGAAAAGACTAATCAGGTTGAGCAACAAAGCTTTCTCGTTCAAGTTCACTTTGCATGTTTTTTCCATCCTTGTAGGTCGCGGCAATTGAAACGAACTCTTGTTCGACGGCCAGAAAAGCTTGGACAACTTGCGGGTCAAAATGGGTCCCATTGCCCTCCAAGATAATCTGTTTCGCTTGCTCATGAGTAAAGGCTGGCTTGTAGACTCGCTTCGATATTAATGCGTCATAAACATCGGCCAATGCCATTAAGCGACCGGATAATGGGATCTCTTCACCAGACAACTGATTTGGATAACCGCTGCCATTCCATTTCTCGTGGTGAGTGAGAGAAATCTCTTTCGCGACTCTTAAGAAAGAACTGCTTCCCAATTGCTTTTCTGCAATAGATAACGCTTCGGCGCCAATAGCAGGGTGACCTTTCATTATCTCAAACTCTTCATCCGTCAGTTTGCCCGGTTTTAGCAGCACACTGTCAGGTACTCCAACCTTACCTACATCATGCAGTGGGGCAGATTTATAAAGCAGCTCGATATAGTTGGGTGTTAATAAGGTCGCGTGAGCTTCAGATTTGCTGAGCTCCAGTGCGAGTACCTTTACGTATTCTTGAGTTCGTAAAATATGGGCGCCAGTTTCATTGTCTCGAGATTCAGCTAGTGCAGATAAGCTAACAATCGCGACGTCACGTGTGGTTTTTACTTCGTCTTGAGCGTTTTCGAGGCTATCAAGCATGGTATTGGTCATAGATGCTATTGACCCAAGCTCGTTGTAGCTAAATATAGGTAAGCGAACGCCTGGCTCACCATTAGTTACTTTACTTAATGCGTGCTCTTGGCTTAGAAGAATACGTCTAATCAGCTGGCTCCATAGAGTCATGATGGTTATCGCGTATCCACCTAGTACAACCGCCAAATAAATGAACTCTTTGATCACGCTGATCTTGCCCGTACCATCTAGCAAACGGCCGGGGTTGTGTTCTAGCCAGAAGATGTCTTTGACGGCCACCATAGTCAGCATGGTGGTCAGTGTTACCAGAAGCACGATGACCAAACCAATCATTTGTTTAACCAGTGAACTTCTTTCACCTATCAGGTGGAAGTCAAATTGCCCAGTCATCTCCATTTCATCTATTTGGCTAAGCTTCGCTTTCAGTTGAAGAATGGTACCGGTAAAGAAACCAAATAGGCTCATGCCGAACAGCACTTTCAAGTTACTGTCTATCGTGAAGTCGTAGCTTAGGTTGTAGTAGAGCGCGAAAGGAATACTCGCGGCAAAGAACAACATAGTATCGAGTTGTGCAAATCGACCTTGTTTGACTAAGGTGTGCTGCGATAGCAAATAATGACGCGCTAGCCACAATAAGATAAAGACACTACTGACTTGGGTGAAAATTTCTAACGTCGTTAAGCTTTCGAGCATCGGGCATACCCGACTGCCGTAGGTGCCAAATAGCACGCCAGCGATGACG
>NZ_JBFRVX010000103.1:2431-3754 GCF_041475345.1 Vibrio sp. 10N.222.48.A3
ATGACGTATAATTGAGTCGTTAGCGATTGATTGTAATTTGAAGTATCCATCGATAAGCCTTTGTTCATTTTCATCTTAAGGTCTCGCAACTATTCCTAAGTTTACGAATACGTATTTTGTGTATTAATTCACGAGGTTGGTAGGTATGTATGGCTAGTATAGCGAGTGTGAATAAGGTCGGGGATTCTATCGATAGCTTTTGTTGAATGATACAAAAAATTGGTTTGTGTTAGATAATTGTTAGCTAGATGGGTGTTATTACGGCAGTTTTTATGAAGACACTTGAATAGTCCCGGTTGAAATACGAGACTATTCAGTCGATATATTTGAGTAAAGTCGAGAGTGATTGACGACTACTTACCTCTAATCAAATTACTTTTTCAGATTGATTTCAGATTCAATTGAGTTGGTTTCAATGTCTGGGTGAGATGCTAGTTTGTCTGATGCCCATTGGTTTAGGTGTTTCAGAATAGCAGACACCGCGTGTTTCTCAGTTGGTGCTTGGTCTTGATCGACGTCGATCTCCTGCTTTGGATGTGAGCCTGTTGCATCTTCAGCGATATGGAGCCAGTCTGGGTGCCAGTAATATGGCTGGCCACTCGGTGTTGTCCAACTATGAACACCGTTTGACTCTCCTTTATAACTTAACTGGTCTGCTTCTATTTTTTTCATTTTTATCTCGCATGTTTTTTGGATTACATCAAATTATAGAGGCGTAGAACGAACTTGGCTCTCGCCTTGGTTACAAACTTAGCAAAGCATACAAAGTTATCTGTGAACCAATTCACACTATTATAGAAATTAGGCTCAATCATATGGATAGCAGCAATAGTTGTTAACGTTAGTGATAAAATCTCAGGCTTATTAGAATTTCTCTAGGTAGTACAATTAGATGGCGCGTTATGAAGAGCTTGCAAAGGATATTCGAACTCAGATAGCGAACAACACGTGGCGTTCAGGAGAAAAGATCCCTTCCGTCCGCATGAGTTGTCGCAATTACAGCGTCAGCAATAGTACTGTCTTACAAGCCTACCAATTGTTAGAAAGCGAAGGGTGGATCATCGCTAAGCCTCAGTCGGGCTACTTTGTTGCACCACGTGTGGACGGCGTTGATTATGAACTGCCGTTAGTACACAAAAAGAAAGCCATTAATGATCGCTTATTCGACTTTTTGAAATCGAGTTCGGCAGAGGGGGTTATTCCTTTTGGATCAGCATTCCCAGATCCTGACCTTTTCCCTTTGCCTAGCTTGACTCGAAACCTCGCCAGTGCGGGAAGGAAGATGACAGGTGCTAGTGTGATCAATAATCTGCCACCGGGCAG
>NZ_JBFRVX010000104.1:0-4275 GCF_041475345.1 Vibrio sp. 10N.222.48.A3
GATAGATGTAAGGTGTGCCTTTCAAGAAGTGCAAACACGTCGCCAGCATTTTTGCTGACTCAACTCGGAAATGTTTGTCATCACCGTATTTTGAAACCAAACGTGGCAAATCGTGGTTGTTCCAAAAAAGGGAATTCCAACCACCATCGGCCAGCTCTAGCTGCCACTTGGTCAGCACATTTTTGAACTCTCGAAGATCAAGCGGAATAGGGTTCCATTTGTCACCGTTCTCCCATGTCAGGGTAATGTGCTCAAATTGGAACACCATAGAAAGTTCATTTCTATCTTGTCCGCTGTATAGCTTGGCTATTTCTGGAGTCGCGCCCCAAGTTTCTCCAACGGTTAACAAATCCTTGTTACCAAAGGTCGCCTGATTCATTTGTTGTAATAGCTTGTGCAGCCTTGGTCCGTTACCAGTGATTCCTTTATCGATCTCTTTACCAATAAGATCAATCACATCTAAGCGGAAGCCGCCGATGCCAAGGTCAATCCACCAGTTCATCATAGTATGAACTTCTTCTTGAACCTTCGGGTTTTCCCAGTTCAAATCTGGCTGACGTTTCGAGAATAGATGGAAGTAATATTGTTGTGTGAGTTCATCCCACTGCCAAGCACTTCCGCCAAAGATCGAACCTTGGTCATCCGGTGCGCTGCCATCCTGTTTTGCATCGCGCCAAATGTAATAGTCTCGATACGGATTGTCTTTTGAAGAGCGTGCTTGCTCGAACCAACGGTGCTCATCTGACGTATGGTTTACCACTAAATCCATAACAATCTTAATGTCACGTTCCTTCGCTTCATCCATCAGTCGTTTCATCTCTTCCATTGTGCCAAACTCTTCAGCAATCGCTTGGTAGTCGGAGATGTCGTAGCCGTTATCGTCCATTGGAGATTGATAAACAGGGGAGAGCCAAATGACATTAATGCCTAGTTCTTTGAGGTAATCGAGTTTGCTGATGATTCCATTTAGGTCACCGATACCGTCATTATTCGAGTCTAAAAAGCTACGCGGGTAAATTTGGTAGACCACTGCGTCATGCCACCATTTCTGTTCCATCTCAATGTCCACTTAATAAGTTAATTGACCTTACTATAGTGATTTCATCTTACACTGGGAAATAGCATTACTAATGCTCTCTATAGAAAAATCCTATATCATGAGCTTTATCCGCTGCGCACTGTGTTCAGTGGTTTAATTTGTTGAATTTCTAACCTCGCATTTTGTGATCGAATGCAAACTAAGAGAATCCTATGAACAAGCTATACCGATACTTTCTGATGGTTGCGCATACTGGCAGTATTAAAGGTGCCGCAGAAAAGCTGAATATTAGCCAACCCTCCTTGACCGCTGCGATCAAGAAATTAGAGAGTGATGTTGGTGTGGCTATTTTTACTCGTAAGTCAAAAGGCGTTGAGCTTACTGAGTACGGGGTGTTGTTTCGGGAGTTTGCACAAGAACAGCAAGAAAAGCATCTGTCTTTGATGCACCGCTTTACCGACATGCAGCAGCGCCAATCCGGTAAATTGAAACTCGGCACCGGGGAAGCTTGGTGGGAACAATTTGTTTGCAAGGCGGTTGAGGAATACAAGCAACAAGAAAAAATGGGCTCGCTACATTTAGAGTTCGGTAACAACTTGTCTTTGATGCACCACTTGGTTCAAGGCGATATCGACTTGTTTGTTGGCCATGAAATCTATGGGCTGCATGAGCGATGCAAAGTAACGTTTTACCCACTCTTTCAAGACAAAGAAGCGGTGTTTGTTCGAGCCAACCATCCGTTGCTAACGAAGAAACACTTAGATCCGAGTTTGTTAAGGCGTGAGACATTAGCGTTTCCAATACTCCAAGTGACCCCCGATCATTCTCGACATAACTCTGTACTGTCTGACCACGTAAATTCACAGCCTGGTGGGCGTGATACCGAGGTGGTTGGGCGAGATGTCTATGACGTTGACTCTCTTTTTGCGAGCTTAGATATGTTAAGAATGTCTGATGCTGTCATGCCATACAGTCATAAAATGTGCGATTGGATGAAAGACAAAGGCTTCGAAACCTTACTGATTGATGACTCTAAGCTAGGAAACGTTGGCCTCTACGCGAAACAGGGAGCGGAAGACCTCAAGATCAAGACGTTCATTGAGATCTTACAAAAAGCCAACTTTGATTAAGCATTGCATGAAATACGAAACTCGTTTGGGTAAGCGTCCAATCTTGGTTGTGCAGAGCAGTTTAAATAAAGTCTAAATTTGAACTAGTAGTGATCGGGTAGTACAATATAGCTATTGAATGAGTGATGACATTCAACTAACTAAAGCAACAAATACAAACAGGGTGAGTGATTATGGACACAGCAAATGTAGAAACCGTCAGTTTCTTAAAAAAAAATGCGGCTAACTTGCCTTTAAGTGAACCACTAACGATCACGCAAAATGGAAAACCTACGTATGTAGTTGAGTCGTATGAAGACCATAAAAAACGTCAAGATGCCATTGCGCTAATGAAACTGGTTAGCTTTGCAAAAAATGATGTTGTTCAAGATCGTGTAACTTCGTCTAGAGATTTAAGAAGTCGATTAGCTGCCCGTAAGTAACAAAGGTAAATATGACTCATAAAGTAGAAATTCAATACACGGAAACATTTGAAAATTCGCTAAATGATTCGATTGATCACCTAACTCAATGGAATGATGAAAAATCAGTCATTGAAGGGATTGAGAGTCTTTTAGATGCCTTTGAAGAAAATGTGAGCCATAACCCTAACATGTACTCTAGATGTTCTGAGCTTGTAGGGTTGGGGGTCACTAGTATCAGAGAGTTCAAAAAATCGGGTTTTAGGCTGTTTTATGAGGTGAATAATGGCACGGTTACAGGCCTAGTCTTATTAAGGCAAAAACAAGACATATCAATGGCTCTCGTTGATTATTGCATCATACATAAATAAAGTTATAGCAGAGATTTAGCTCATGTACTTATAACCCCGTTTAGTGACTTACGGGGTGTGTTTTAATTCGAGTTAAGCGGCTGTTGTTAAAAAGCTTTATGATGTGTTCGCTTTAAAATCCAAAGGTTATCAGCCGTAATAGAAAGCCCCTCTACACCCATTCGCTTACTCTTTGGTCTGGTGACCTGTTTTCTTCGCAAACTTTTGCATCGCTTCAGCAAAGGTTGTTGCCCCACCTTTGGCTTGTACCTGTACTACCTTATACCCCAATTTTTCTAGCGCTTGGCGCTCTGCTAAAACAGCGTCATCGTCTTGCTGGCTGCCCTGTGCTGGTTGATGAAGGTAACACCCTTCTAGTTGACCATCTTCGACCAGTTGGTGGTGTTTCAGTGCATTGATATCAAAATTCATAATCAGTCTTTTCGTGTAAATGAGGAATACCTGCGGCAAAGCCCGCAAGTATCTATAATTCGATTGTTTGTACCATAAGGCATTTTAACCATAAAAAGCGAATGGAAAAATAGTAAACCAGTGGAATGTAATCGGGAGCGGTTTATCTTAGAAATGGATGAGGTAACTGAGATCGTGCTGGAACGGTTTTGGACATAAATGAGTTTCAGGAATTCTAATATTAGTGATTCATGAATAACTTTTTATAAGGCAAATTTGCCAATTAATACGCCTTTGTACAGTGCGCACTTTGTCTGCTTATGTTCAATCGTGCATATCTCCTTGAATCAGTGCAACCTCTTGTATTTAGAGGTTTTATCATTGAAGTATCGCGAAATGAGTAAGAATTACATTTTTCGAGAGTTAGAGTGCCAAATGACCAAGGAAGAGGTCGCGGAACTGTGTTTTAAAACTGTGAGAACGGTCACGGGATGGGACGAAGGAAAACCAATACCGCCTGAGTGCAAAAGACTAATGAGAATGGCAAAAGGTCGAGAACTAAGCATTAGCGAAGACTGGGTACAGTTCAAAATGTTATACGACAGTATGGAGCTGCCAACAGGCCAAATCGTAAGGCCACAACAAATATTAGCAGGGATTGCGCTTTTAGGAATTCAGTCAGAGTTGGAGATTAAGACTTCGACACATTTACTTGGTCTTGCTAGAGCGATAGCGAACATCAGAAAATAGGATGAGAAAAGTATGGTTTTCTCAATGGGAGTTCAAAGCTAAAGAAAGAGCGTCTAACAAGGTGAAATACTTATTGATAAGATAGCTTCGATTGGAACAAATCCCTTATTTGTTAGTTTAACCGTAAGCGCGTCATGAACCCCGCATTCTAATTAACCGGCACGAAGAATAAGATCATCTCTCCAACCCAAAGG
>NZ_JBFRVX010000105.1:0-8111 GCF_041475345.1 Vibrio sp. 10N.222.48.A3
GTTAAGGTTGTATGTTAATCAATCTGAATTAACAAACAAATAATAAAAAGGAACGCCGAGGCGTTCCTTTTTTGTATCTGAAATTTGGCGAGGTATTTACTCAGCTCGCTAAATAGCCAGATTAAATCACTTGTGAGATTAGCAAGAAGCAACCAAACAGCAATGAAAAAAGCATCATTGGTCGACCACCTTCAGCACTGTATCGGCCTTCCGCCACCTTCATAAAGCGTTGCTTATGAACCATCACCAGAGGAACAAACACGGCTAAGAACACTAAGATGATGCCTGCATAGTTCAACACTTGTAGGAACTTATCTGCAGCAAGCAGTGAACCCGCCAGCGGCAAGATGAAACTAATGCAGTAAGTGACCGCTGTGTTTTGGTTAAACATGTCTCTGTTCTGGTTGAACAAAGACATCGCTACACCAAAGAAAGAGGTCAACAACGCCAAGCCGGTGAAGGTAGACAGAACGTTACCCACCCAAGGAGACTGAGCCTCAAAAGCCGCCATCAAATCTGATACGTTCTTGAAGCTTCTAAATTGCTCTTCGCTCAAGTTACCGACCACAGCAAACAACCAACATAAGTAACACACTAATGGGATCAGAGAACCGACGATCACCATGTTACGCAGCTGTTTGTCTGTCGCTTCGTGGTTGTAAGAAACCAAGGTTGGAATCACAACCATAAAGCCAAAGCTCGTAAACAGGATGGCACTGGTTTTAATTAGATCGACGTGCTCGTGGCTGGTTACCTGCATTAAGTTTTCTTGAGTCATGCTCGGCGCTAAGAACACCATGGTTGCAAACAAGCTAGCAAGCATCACGAAGAACAATGCGCGGTTGAGCTTATCAATCACTCCGGTGCCACTCGCGACAACTGCACCCGCAAGTAAAGTAAACGTGATTTGGCTCGTCGTTGCGCTAATGTCTACACCAAAATTAGACAGTAACTTACTCAGTAAATCACCTGCGCCCAGAATGTAAGCCATCAATAGGCAAATCAATAGCGCGTAAAGTAGGCCGTTGGTAATCAACTGCCCTTGTTTGCCCAGAGTTTTTCGAGCAATAGAGTTCAACCCTAGACCGCCACCGGCTTTGATGGTCGCTTCTAGAAGTAATAATGCTGCGTAAGTGGTGCCGAAACAGATCAGAACCATCAGCAGTGTGCCGTAAAGCAATCCAAAATGAGCTAATACCATTGGGATCGCAAGCATACCAGCACCGAGAGCGGTACCAGCGATAATTAGGGAGCTACCCATCATTTTAATATTCATTGTTTTTAACTTATTTGTTTAGTTTTTATAGGTGTGAGTCTTCGTACATCAAGCGGATGACAAAGGGGTTCAAATAGAAATAAAGTTATAAAACGAATAACAATAGGAGCGATAAGCAGTAAAGAAGCGTGCAGAGACGTTGTCGAACAGGGTGTTCAAAGGGGAGCTTGTCTTAAAGGAGGTAAAACGAGAAGCGTGAGCGAGCGTTAACTGATGTGGTGAACCTTCTGTAGGTTCAATAATCGGCGATGTAATCTTGAATTTCATGTATGTGTCCAATAATTGAGTCACATTCCATAGTATTTGAAGCAGCGTATCCGTTGCTGCCCTACCTCTAGCATTAGAGGTCTTTTCATCTTATCGAATGAGCCTCGAAACACAACGCTGTAACCACAATTTCTGCTATTAAATTGAACAAAACAGTCATTTGGATATAAATCGACCACCAAACCGCGTAAAACAATAATCATTTTTGATAAAAATCGGAACTATGAACTCCCCACTCCATTAACAACAAAGCTTGTATAAAGAACACCCAAACATATATGACAGCTACAAAAAAGGCGCTCTTGTAAGCGCCTTTCGTTCGATTATAGCTTTTAAGACTATAACCTTGAAAGCTATAGTATTGAAGACTGTTGCCTTGATAACTATAGCTTTGATAACTGTATCCTTGAAATCTACAGCATCGAAGACTTCAGCATCACAAACTACAGCATCGAAACCTTATTCACCGCGGTAGATACAACCCGCTGTGCATGTTTCTTTAATCTCAACCTTGCTCAAAAGTGGCAAGCTTGGTTTAAGTTCATTCCAGATCCATTTAGCCAATACTTCACTTGTCGGGTTTTCTAAACCTTCAATGTCGTTTAGGTAGTAGTGGTCTAAACGGTCGTAAATTGGTTTGAATACAGCTTTAATTTCAGAAAAGTCGATTACCCAACCTGTATGCGGGTCAACTTCGCCTTCTACGTACAAACGAACAAGAAAAGAGTGACCATGCAAACGACCGCACTTATGCCCTTCTGGCACGTGTGGAAGATGGTGGGCTGCTTCAAACATAAACTCTTTGTATAACTCAGTTCTCATTGTGTTTCTCAGGCTAAAAAAATGACACGCAATATTACGTAAAACCAATACACACTACAAGTTCTATCACCACTGTACGGCCTTATTAGCTTCAAGGGGGAGCTTGTTGCTACCCACTCACTTGAGTCACAATAAAACACATATAAAGATGGCTTGAAAATCACCATACGCTTAACCCTCTCGCCAAATGATAAACAAACCCGCTACATCACAGAAACATAACCACAACCGGAGTGTGGTCACACAATCGGTTATACCCCATAGGTGGTAGAGCTGCTTACACGTAAAGTATGCATGTCATTATACTTAATAAAAACAAACACCTTATGCGCTCAACAATCACCTTTAAAATCCTAGTGGCCCTCGCCATCGTGTTCACTTTTCTATTAGCAATATCGACCTACTTTCAATATTCGCAGCAAAAGCAACTTGTAAACTCAGTGTTAAGTGAGCAACTTCACGATAAAGCGAGCAACTATTTCGATAGCCTCAATATGATGATGCTCACTGGCACCATGGCACAAAAAGAGACCCTTCGTCAGAAAGCGTTAGCGCAAGAAGGCATTGAAAATGTTCGTGTATTGCGTGCTGATGCGGTAAGTAAATTATACGGGCCTGGCAATGGCAACCAAACACCTGTGGATGATATTGATAAACGAGCGCTAGCGGGTGAAACCGTTATCAAACCCTTTTCTGCCGATTGGGGAAAAGGCTTGGTTATTGCTCTGCCAATGAAGTCGAGCGAGAACTATCGCGGCACCAATTGTGTGGCATGTCATATGGCGCCAGAAGGGGAAGTATTAGGTGCAATTCGACTTGAATATAACCTTAACCATGTCAACTCGCTGATCAATACTCAAACGATGACAGCGATCGGTATCATGGCAGTGATCTCCTTTGCCGGATTCGTTCTTACTATGGGATTGATTCGTAAGATAATCGTTCGCCCGCTTCAACAAACCTCTCGCTTTATGACTCAAGTCAGCAGTGATAAAAACCTATCAACTCGACTGCCAGAGCAAAGCAAGGATGAAATTGGCACGCTTGCTAACTCCATCAACTCGTTCATGGGCACGGTTTCCGACAGCTTAGAGAGGGTACAAGACACCTCGCACAAACTGAATGCGTCTGCCAACCAACTGACTAGTGTTGCACAAATTACCGAGCAAGCCGCCAGCGATCAACAAAACGAAACCGCTGAAGTACAAAACAATATCGAAGGGATACAGGCGCAGCAAGTTAATGTAGAACAAGCCACTTTAACCGCGTCAGAACTCATCAATCACACCGCCGATGTGGCATGTAAGAGTGCGAACCAAGCACATGATGCAAGCAGTGAGATAAAGAACCTAGTCAGTAGCATAGAAGAAGTGAAACACAAGATACTGACACTCAATGAGCAAACCGGAGAGGTCTCTTCAATATTGAGTGTGATTCGTGGCATTGCCGATCAAACCAATCTTCTAGCCTTAAATGCGGCGATTGAAGCGGCTCGTGCGGGAGAGCAAGGTCGGGGCTTTGCGGTAGTGGCAGATGAAGTTCGAAATCTTGCATCACGAACGGCAGAGGCAACTGGCAGTATTGAGTCAATCATTCATCAGTTCCAACAAGGCAGTGAAGAATCGCTGAATTCTGCTGACCGCGTTTGCGAACAAGCACATCAAAGCTCAACAGATATCGACGCACTGTCCGTTGAGATGAACGGTGTCGTTGAAGAAATGAAACAAGTGTTGGCTCATGCACAAAATATTCAGCAACAGACGCAATCCACCACACAAGCAACCCAAGATGTGCAACAAAAAGTTGAAACCATCACTTCTCACGCCGACAACACATCGCAGTCTGCAGCTGAAACTCGTGGAATCAGTAATGATTTAGAAGAGCTGTCGGATCACCTTGAATCTCTTATCAACCAATTCACCTTATCGAACTCAAATACCAACGATAAAGGTCAGTCATAGGCCGTTAGAACTCCCCTAGCGACATCAACAAAAAAGCGCTCAAAGATGAGCGCTTTATCTTCATAACAATGTCTAGTTCGGGCTTTAAGATTTTAAGATTTTAAGATTTTAAGATTTTAAGATTTTAAGATTTTAAGATTTTAAGATTTTAAGAGCACCTTAAACCACGATTAGTGCGTAATGGAAACCGCGGTTAAATCTTTATGCTTGTGGTACATCGCGTGCTTGAATATCAGATTCGCACTCACGGTATCCATTCCTGCGACCTCTACATAAGCACCCTTTTTTCGGAACTTAAACACGACCTTATCAAGCGCCTCAACCGACGTGTTATCTAGGAACGATGCATCCGATATATCGATCGTCACTAAAGACGTGGCCTTGTCATAGTCAAATAGATCGACAAACGCATCTGAAGAAGCAAAAAAGACATGGCCTTTTACTCGATGGGTGGTGTGCAGTTCGTTAGTCACCACTTCATCAGATATAAAGACCATCGACTTGCTGGCATGCGCATAAAACAAAGCTGACAACACCACGCCAACTGCAACACCTATCGCGAGATTGTGCGTAAACACCACCACCGCTACGGTCGCTAGCATCGTCACATTAGTAGAGAGCGTGTGATCTTTAAGTTCAACAACAGAACGCCATGAAAACGTGCCGATTGAAACCATGATCATCACAGATACTAAAGCCGCCATCGGTATCAGCTTCAACCAATCAGAAACAAACACCACCATTAGCAACAAAACAACCCCAGCGATCATACTGGATAATCGGGTTAAGCCACCTGATTTGATGTTAATGATCGACTGACCGATCATCGCACACCCCGCCATACCACCAAATAGTGAGGCAACGATGTTCGCTACTCCCTGCCCTTTACACTCATTGTTTTTATTGCTTTCAGTATCGGTCAGATCATCGACTATGGTCGCTGTCATCAAAGATTCCAGTAAGCCAACCAGAGATAGAGCGATAGAGTATGGCAGGATGGTTGCAAGCGTATCGAACGTGAATGGAATATTAGGAATCAAGAATACCGGCAGTGAATCGGGAAGCTTGCCCATATCGCCAATCGTTCTCACATCTAATCCGAACAACAAACTAATGATTGTCAGGGCAACAATAGCGACCAATGGAGAAGGTATTGCACGACCAAACTTGGGAAAATATGGAAGCAAGTAGATGATCGCCAAACCCAAAGCTACTAACACGTAAACACTTGAAGGAACGTTGATCAACTCAGGAAGCTGGGCCATGAAAATGAGAATCGCGAGCGCGTTAACAAATCCAGTAATCACCGATTTGGAAACGAAATTCATTAGGTTACCAAGCTTAAGATACCCGGCTGCGATTTGAATGACGCCAGCTAAAGATGAAGCAGCGAGTAGATATTCTAGTCCGTGCTCTCTCACCAAGGTGACCATTAATAGCGCCATAGCGCCTGTTGCACCGGAAATCATTCCCGGACGACTGCCAACCAAAGCAGTGACGACACAAATACAGAACGAGGCATAGAGCCCTACTTTAGGGTCAACGCCTGCAATAATTGAAAATGCGATGGCTTCAGGGATCAATGCGAGTGCAACCACAATCCCAGATAATGAATCTCCTTTAACGTTTGATAACCAGCGTTTTTTTAAATAATTAAGCATGTAATTCTCTTTTACTTGTACAGCCAGTCCTGCCTTGTTGAGACATAATTTGATCGACTGTTTTTCTTGAATGAGCGAGCGCTCGAAAAGTGCGGGTGTAGAGAGAATGCAGGGGTTAAGGCGGCGTAATTAACACGTGAACATTAAACTCCTTTAGTGGGTGATTGTTTAGTAGAATGAAATCAACACCTGTGCTTTGTTTTTGTGGCGTTTGTCTTACACAGGTCAGAATGGCTGACAATATAGAGTGAGTGCTACTTTAATCACACGACCAATCTTGCAAACAAAGGTTTCATATATTGACGCTTTCTGAACAAACCAAAACTGTTTATGCCCTTCAGTCCCGTCGTTTGAACTACTCTAATTACAGCAGTTCAACAAGTAATGAAAACCCTTAACCATTCGCACTAGTCCACTTCCCTAGTTCTCTACAATCAACAATCACAAGGAAAAATCGAACAAAAAATACACCCTCAAACACATTTATTGTCAGTACACACAATATTTCTTTCACCAAGCAAGAATAAAGGTTGAAGCTGTCTGTATGACAGGTAATATGTTCAATCGATTTAAAAAGTTTATACAACTTAATGTTTCGGCTAATTATTGTGCAAATGTATGTTTATTTGCAGCAATGCCAGAGACTTTGAGTTGAATTTGTCCCTCAATGGAGAATGAAATCAACATGACTTACGCGCCTGTAACAGACGTACTTGGCGGCAAGCTAGCGGTAGACAGTGAAGTAACTGTTCGCGGCTGGATCCGTTCACGTCGTGATTCCAAAGCTGGAATCTCTTTCCTTGCCATTTATGACGGCTCTTGTTTCGACCCGATTCAGGCCGTGGTTCCTAATAATCTTAATAATTACGAAGACGAAGTATTAAAGCTAACAACTGGCTGCTCTGTTGAAGTAACAGGTAAGATTGTTGAGTCTCCGGCGAAAGGTCAAGACTTCGAACTAGCAGCAACTGACGTTAAAGTTGTAGGCTGGGTTGAAGACGCTGACACTTACCCAATGGCTAAGACACGTCACTCTATCGAATACCTTCGTGAAGTTGCTCACCTACGCCCACGTACGAACGTGATCGGCGCAGTAGCACGTGTACGTAACTGTTTATCTCAAGCGATTCACCGTTTCTACCACGAGCAAGGTTTCTTCTGGACTTCAGCTCCGCTTATCACTGCATCTGATGCAGAAGGCGCTGGTGAAATGTTCCGCGTATCTACGCTAGACATGGAAAACCTACCTCGCACTGACGAAGGCAAAGTTGACTTCAATGAAGATTTCTTCGGTAAAGAAACTTTCCTAACAGTATCTGGCCAACTTAATGCTGAAGCTTACGCTTGTGCACTAAGCAAGGTTTACACGTTCGGTCCTACGTTCCGTGCTGAAAACTCAAACACAAGCCGCCACCTAGCTGAGTTCTGGATGGTTGAGCCTGAAGTTGCATTTGCAGACCTTGACGATGTAGCGAAACTGGCTGAAGACATGCTTAAGTACGTTTTCGCTGCTGTTCTTGAAGAGCGCCGCGACGACCTTGAGTTCTTCGCTTCTCGCATCGACAAAGAAGCAATCACTCGTCTAGAGCAATTCGTAGACGCTGATTTCGCACAAGTTGACTACACTGACGCAATCCAAATCCTACTAGATTCTGGTAAGAAATTTGAATTCGACGTTGAGTGGGGCATCGACATGTCTTCTGAGCATGAGCGTTACCTAGCTGAAGAGCACTTCAAAGCGCCTGTTATCGTTAAGAACTACCCGAAAGACATCAAAGCTTTCTACATGCGCTTAAACGACGACGGCAAGACAGTTGCAGCAATGGACGTACTTGCACCAGGCATCGGTGAAATCATCGGTGGTGCACAACGTGAAGAGCGTCTAGACATTCTAGACGAGCGCATGATTGGTATGGGTATCGACCCTGAGCACATGAGCTGGTACCGCGACCTACGTAAATACGGCACAGTGCCTCACGCAGGCTTCGGTCTTGGCTTTGAGCGTCTAGTGTCTTACGTAACAGGTATGGGCAACGTTCGTGACGTTATCCCGTTCCCACGTACACCACGCTCTGCTAACTTCTAATCTCAGCTTTCTTCTTTCAGAGAAGTCAGTATAGATAG
>NZ_JBFRVX010000106.1:0-2353 GCF_041475345.1 Vibrio sp. 10N.222.48.A3
AAGAGCGAGTACCGTTATTTCCCATTTCTGATCTTTTAGATTAGGTAACTTAATCCCCAAACCACCTGCAAAAAGTAAGAATCCCAGTATTCCTTTTAGGAGGAAGTCTTCAAAGTTGATACTGGCAACGGTTTCTGAAGCGATGTCAGCCAATTGGAACCAATTGTTTTGTCCCGCAATGATAATCAATAGAGATAGCATCATTGAGCCAGCTGTGATGGCGATGGTTGTCTGCATTTTACCAATTTTGGTATTAACGAAAGCAATAAGCATGGCTGCAGCGGACAAGAAGCATAAGGTGTAATAGACCGACATTGGGATTCCAATATGTAACAAAATATGAATATTAATTCTCGTTCTCTCATGCTCAAATAGCAAACATTTTTTTGTCATGACTTGGTTATTTACTTCATGTTTTAGACGTCTAGACTCCTTTCGAATGTGTGGTAGGATGGAGAGATAATTAAAGGAATGAGGTTGTATCGTGGGAAGTAATGTAAGGCAAAAGATTGACGCTCTGTTGAAGCAACGAATTTTACTGATTGATGGTGGCATGGGTACCATGATTCAGGATTATAAATTGGAAGAGCAAGACTATCGCGGTGAGCGATTTGCTGATTGGCATAGTGACTTAAAAGGTAACAACGACCTTTTGGTACTTACACAACCTAAGCTTATCAAAGATATCCATATGGAGTATTTGGAAGCCGGTGCTGATATCCTCGAGACCAATACCTTTAACGCTACAACCATCGCTATGGCCGACTATGATATGGAAAGTCTTAGCGAAGAAATTAACTATGCTGCTGCTAAGTTGGCTCGTGAAGCAGCAGATGAATGGACAGTGAAGACTCCTGATAAACCCCGTTTCGTGGCGGGTGTGTTAGGTCCAACTAACCGAACTTGTTCTCTCTCCCCAGATGTTAATGATCCGGGCTATCGTAATGTTAGCTTTGATGAACTTGTTGACGCTTACTCTGAATCGACTCGTGCGCTTATCAAGGGCGGTTCAGACTTAATTCTTATTGAAACTATCTTCGATACGTTAAACGCGAAAGCGTGTGCTTTTGCGGTTGAATCTGTCTTTGAAGAAGTAGGTATCATTTTACCGGTTATGATCTCCGGTACTATCACAGATGCATCTGGTCGAACGCTTTCCGGACAAACAACAGAAGCCTTCTATAATGCCCTTCGTCATGTAAAACCTATCTCATTTGGATTGAACTGTGCATTAGGTCCTGACGAACTGCGTGAATACGTTGGTGAAATGTCTCGTATTTCAGAATGCAATGTTTCCGCTCACCCTAATGCAGGTTTACCTAATGCATTCGGTGAATATGACTTGTCTCCAGAAGATATGGCTGAACACGTTAAGGAATGGGCTGAAAGTGGCTTCTTGAACTTAATTGGTGGATGTTGTGGTACAACGCCAGAACATATACGCCAAATGGCAGAAGCTGTTGAAGGTGTGACACCGCGCCAATTACCAGATTTACCCGTCTCTTGTCGTCTCTCTGGTTTAGAGCCATTGACGATATCCAAGGAATCTCTGTTTGTTAACGTGGGTGAGCGAACTAACGTTACGGGCTCTGCTCGCTTTAAGCGCCTTATCAAAGAAGAGCTATATGATGAAGCTTTGAGTGTGGCTCGAGAGCAAGTTGAGAATGGCGCTCAAATTATCGATATCAACATGGATGAAGGGATGCTAGACGCTGAGGCGTGTATGGTTAAATTCCTTAATCTATGTGCGTCTGAGCCTGAGATCTCGAAAGTGCCAGTCATGGTCGACTCTTCAAAATGGGAAGTGATTGAAGCGGGTCTGAAATGTATTCAGGGTAAAGGCATCGTTAACTCGATCTCATTGAAGGAAGGGAAAGAGAAGTTTGTCGAACAAGCGAAACTGGTTCGCCGATATGGTGCAGCCGTTATCGTGATGGCGTTCGATGAAGTTGGCCAAGCTGATACTCGAGAGCGTAAGGTTGAGATTTGTACTAATGCCTACAATATTCTGGTTGATGAAGTGGGCTTCCCACCTGAAGATATTATTTTTGACCCGAACATTTTTGCTGTGGCGACAGGTATTGATGAGCATAACAACTATGCGGTCGATTTCATTGAAGCTGTAGGGGACATCAAACGAGACTTACCTCATGCGATGATTTCTGGTGGTGTATCGAATGTTTCGTTCTCATTCCGAGGTAATAACTACGCTCGTGAGGCTATCCACGCAGTATTCCTATACCACTGCTTTAAAAACGGTATGGATATGGGCATCGTAAATGCTGGGCAATTAGAGATTTACGATAATGTCCCTGAGGATTTACGTGAAGCCGTTGAAGATGTGGTTCTAAAC
>NZ_JBFRVX010000107.1:0-1036 GCF_041475345.1 Vibrio sp. 10N.222.48.A3
TTAGAGCTTAGAGCTTAGGAGCGAGCTCAAAGAATATTAAAAATCGCACACGAAAAAGGGCCTCAATAATGATGAGGCCCTTTTAGTATCTGGAACTTGTGTTTACGAGCTTACTCGCTTTCTAGAATGCAATCAGTCAACTAGACCATAGTCAGCACGCAATACATCGATGATCTCTTGCTTAGGATTCTCACTCAGTACGATTTCCGCACCTGTAATCTTCGCCGCGATATCAAGATAAGTACGTGACAGAGACATTAATGAATCCAATGGAAGTTCATTGTCACGAGCTAACGCTTCACGCTCTGGCATACGCTCTTTGTTCAAAAGAATGTCCGGATCAGGGAAGTAGTTAAGTAGGAACTGGCGGAAACCTTCTTTTGAATTCTCAACGATGTTGCCGTTATTGTATTCCTGAGTATCCCAAATGCGAGATGAATCTGGAGTACCGACTTCATCCATGTAGATAAGCTTTTCATTACCTTGAGCATCGTTGACGTAACCAAATTCAAATTTCGTATCGACAAAGGTTTGATCGACTTTTGCTAGCGCTTGGCTAATTACGTTGAAGCCTTCTTTTAGAAGTTTCTCGTAATGCGCAATGTCACTTGCTTGAGTAAAGTTGAACGCTGCGAAGTTATCTTCGATGTTGTTACGTGTGATGTTCACATCATCAGCTTCTGGAACGCCAGGAATACCTTTCAAAATCCCTTTTGTAGAAGGTGTGATCAGTAGCTCAGGCAATTTCTTGTCTTTCTCAAGGCCTTCTGGCATCTCGATACCACAGAATTCGCGTTCGCCGTTTTCGTATGCACGCCACATTGAACCTGTGATGTATTGACGACAAATCGCTTCGATCATGACTGGGCGAGCTTTTTGTACAATCCATACGAATGGATGAGGGATATCAAGAATATGACTGTCAGCAAGGCCGTTGTCTTTAAACAATTTGAACCAGTGGTTAGAGATAGCATTCAGAGCCGCTCCTTTACCTGGGACACCTTTTAGATTCCCTTCACCACGCCAGATACAATCA
>NZ_JBFRVX010000108.1:0-25216 GCF_041475345.1 Vibrio sp. 10N.222.48.A3
ACAGTATATATTATATTTAAGATATCGATTCTGCAATCAAAGGTGAAACCAGCGCCCGCCTTGGTATCTTAGCTTTTTCGCTCCATTCGATAAGTGTGAAGTTAGCAGCCTTTAATTTGACCTTTCCTGAAGTCTTTTCTAGGGCATATTCTATCGCAGTGTCTTTGTTGCCTATTAAACAGAAAGACCCAGTTTCACTCTCGACTCCTTCTGTGTTAAAAATGGCCACTAAATATCGATTATCTTCTTGTTTCATGTCTTAGTTCCATCTACTTAATTTTTGATATCTTGTAAGGAGTTGGGTGTTATTACTGAAATTCGCGAGGTCTTCCTTTGTAACCAACCCTAACGTTTGTTTCTGATGTAAGAGTTGAGTCGACAATGATTATCACCAAACCATTGCTTCGCCTTTCCCGTATATGAATTGTAATAAGTGTTTTTTCACCTGACTTATTATACTTTTATACAATGGCCAATCGACAGCTTGGCCAAGTATCGCACTCGCCAAATTGATTGAATTCATATTCAAATCAAACTCTTCAGGAACACCCATTATTTCTGCTTCTAGTTCCAAAGATGGCATTAAATATCGCCCTTGGTACTCAATATATATTGCATCTTTAGTCTGTTTTCTTTGGCTTCTTGTTAGTGACGGAGCGTGCAGCGACGACTCGGAGATAGTTCTGATTCTCCCTGTTTCAATTCCTTTCTTAACGCTACTCGTATCCGTTACATCCCTAAGCTGACCATACATTGTCACAGGCTTGTTTCTGATTATTTTGGTTACCGGCTCTCGAATGTACTTGGCCACCAGTTGATCCCATACAGTCGTTGTGGTGCGTGGGGTTGGCTTAGGGAATTCAAATTTTGTTGGGAGTAATGTTGAAAAGTGGAACAGACGAGCACGACTGCTTACCCCACCGTATTCTCTTGCGTCTAAAACTGCCGTTTTAGTCTTATACCCCATTTGGCGCAGTCTTAAATCCCATAGCTTATATAAATCTGAATCTTTGAATCCGGGAACTTGCTCCATTAATACTACTGGGAATTTAAGGCCATCTATAATTCTCAATCCGTCATAAACCATTGATAGGCTACTGTTGCCCGACTGAAACGATGCCTCCCGTTCGGATGCGGATTTAAGGCGGCTAAACTCAGAACACTCTAATGATATTGTAAATAATGAGCTTGGTTTTTCAGCGTAATATTTCTTAAGCATATCAATACTGACATGGGTAATATCTTCATTGAACACGTTACCGACTTCGACATTTGATATTGCAGATAAGATTCCTGACTCTGAAAAATCAGCATTTTTGTCCGATGCATTACGCGGTCTATATTCGAGCACATGGTCTATTTTAAAACCTTCGCTTGCTGCTGCATGGCAATCGATTCCAGCTGTGCAAGCTGAAAAGCACGATAGCGGTTTTTTACTTGTTAAAACCTGCATCAAGCGCTCAGCTAGTTGATTAACAATAGGAACGACTCTAAATTCTCCGTAGGATATGGATACATGTACTTTATCGGTCGCTTCTGGAATGGAATTGAGTATCGCTTTGGATGATGTCTCAAACGTCAATTCAAATGGGTTGTTTTTCCTACCGCTCTTATAGGTCCTAGAATAAATTCTTTTTACTTTGCTTAGTAACGGCAGTTTTTCGCTTAACTTCACGACGTAACCTAGCCCATCACCGAGGTTTTGCTCTACGACTTTACTTCCTTTCTTAAAGCCCATTAGCGCCAAGATATTTGTAGATAGTTGCACCTTACGTTTACCGCAACTGTATCTGGTAATCGTTAATTGCTTGGTGAACACTCCGGCTGGAGCTGTAGCAGACATGGTAATGGCAGACATACTAAATTTCCTGATGGGTAGTACAGTTAGTTGTTGGTATCGTACTACCCGTTAGTTCATAAATACGTCGGAATCATAGAAAAGCAGTGTTTAACTGTATTTCTGCTTAATTAGTTCGGAGTCTTCGATAACTTCAGTACCAAATTGCAAAGTATTCATCGCAACAATTGATTTGTCATAAATTTGTTCTTCAATGCCTTTTTCCATTTGTTCTGCGGCTATATTGGATTCTCGCAAGCTTTGTACTAAGCCATTTCGATAGTTTTCCATAGAGCCGGACGGGAAGGCTTTGCATAAACCCTTAAGCCAGGGTTTACCAGCATGCTCATTCTCCAATCTAAGTTTGTGTGGCAAGTCCTTAGCAGAGGTGTTCAGCCCCCAAAGCATTGAACCTTTGCACAAGAATTCGACTTTTGCTGAACCACGAATACTATTCATATTTGGAAGGTTGACAGTATATAGCCATAGCATTTGAGAACCTTGCTTTCCATTAGGGCCATGTAAAGAAGTCAGAGCTTTAACTTGTGTTTCGCTTAAGCTGAAGTCTTTCTTTAGGGTGTCTATCTCTTTACCTGTAGTGCCGGAGTATATAAACACATTTGTCGCTTTTTCTTTCATCGTAGATGTAAAATCAGAAGCGGAATGACTAGCTTGGTTAATGTTAAGTCTCCACTTAGGCGCTTCTTTTACAAGCCATTCAATATACATTGCTCCCGCAACAGGAACCGAAATCGAATCGCCTCGATCATTATTCATTTTCACGGTTAATGCGTGCCACTCATCGAGGTTCAGGCATTTGTCTACGTTTCGATATTGGTTTATGCCTTTCTTCCAATAGGCGTGATACAAATCATCCATACCATTAAGGATCGTTTCATTGATAAAGAATTTTTTCATGCCAATGTTCATTGCCAGCAAGTATTCAGCAAAAAGTCGGATGCGAGACTCGTTATCAGTCGATTCGCTCACTATTGGCTTTAAGTCAAAGCTGATCACATGCGCGTCGGCAAAGTCCAAGGTCGTATTGGATGTTAAATGCGGCATTAGCGTTATGTGAGCTCTTAACTTGAATGCTATAGTTTCTATACCTTCAGGATAGATTCGTTGGTAACGTTTTTTTATAGCTGCGTCTGTCGTTAAAGTTTGGATTAAATCATCGATCGTTGGCATCGCCATTCGATGTGCAAGTGATGCCCCCTCAATCGAACCTTTCTGAAAGAGTTCATCTCTAATTTCAAAGTAGGATTTATATAAAATGGTTTCCGAGTTAATGGAAGACGTTTTACTTACCACTATTCCATATTTTTTCGTGAGACTTTGGAGTTCAGGGCTTATGGCTGCATTGAATTTTTTACTTTCATTACGTTGCGCTAAGCGTAGGAACGTTGCCTCAATAATACCTTGTAAAATATCTTTGCCACCTTTGCATGGAAAACCTGTTTCCGGTTCAGCGCAGACAGAGGCATAAAAGTTGATAATGAATTGAAACTCCTGATTCGTTGGCACCTTACGTCCCAGTCTTATATCCAGTGGGTTTACTTTCCAATTATCACTAGATGGGTCCCATCTTTGGCAAACGATGAGTCTCTTTGTTTGATCAGAACCGTATTTCTTCTCCATCATAAGGCGTAGATATTGAAAAGCTCCCTCTGAAGATGGACCGATATCCATAGATACAACTAAAGGCATGTGAGTTACACCCTCTGGCATCATCGAAGCTATGGACTTGGCATTCATTGTTAATGACTTCCCCTGTCTTGGACGCGCAATATACAACGTGTAATCATAATCTTGATAAATGTTGTTGGGATTAAGTAGGCAAACCTTGCCACTTTCATGGCGCATAACAATCGGACCATACTCATTTATGGAACTTTCAGATTGATGGGGTAGAATATCGGCCAATTTATCCGCGCCAATTAGAAATCCGTCGCTGTGACTGGCGTTATTAACACCAGCAATAGATGAGAAATACGTCTGGAATGGACTAATGTTATCAAAAGTAACTCTTGCCCCCCCCCAATCCGTCATAGCTTGTTGCAAGCTTTCACCATGTCGATTGATATCTTGCTCAGATTCACCCCAGGTCGTGATTAGGATTTGAACATTGACAGGCGGTGCATCAAACTCTTGATGGAATGAGTCCATCAGAATCATTTTTTGGTAATATTCTCTGTTCTTTTGCGTTAAGCCACCAATGGTTCTATTGATGCTTTCATTTAACTTTGACCACATATCTTTCGATTTCGGCTTCATGATAAATGTAATTCGGCAAGGAACGCCTTTGAGTCGTTTTAGTAGAATATTAAAAGGTATGTTTTGTTTCGGAGGTACATCTACCGTATGCGTTCCAAAATAGCGATTTCCTATCTTGAGAACGCCATCGATACCATCTTCTACGATGGTTTTACGTGCCATTTGAGCAGACAACGGTTCTGCAAGGAACGCTCCAATATTAAGTTGGTTTGTATCGGGGTTAAGTATCCACGCCCCAGGGGTGGGAGTACCTATCCGCTTATCGTCGATAAAATTGAGTTGAGTGTATTTGGGATGAGTCGGATTTATGCGTGTTAGCATCCACTGTGCTGCTTCTTTCGATTCTATTTTGTCACAAATGATATCCGCATTTCGAAGCTGTTGTAGTATGACCTTTACATTGTTTGAGTGTATTTCAACGGCTTGACTATCTGAAAGAAAAGGATTGGACGCGCCTTGAAATAAAGTTTTGTGCATATTGCTAAGTTGCATTTCTTCAGTTTGGACAGGAACAACCTTACCATCAACATATTCCATCTGTGTTGTCGGCGTCGTCCAAATTGCAATCACATTGTCTTGAGCCATGCTGATTTCAGCATTCGCACCGTTCAGTTCTTGATACATTTCTTCGACATCAATCCCTAGCTTTTCACCAGCAATACGTGAAGGTCGCGTAACCTCATTGATAAGGTCTTTAGAGAAATTGGGATCTTGTTCGTACATCCAGGCGACACACACTTTGTCCGAATTAAAATAGCTTTTTAGAATGCTTAAGACATTATTGTATGCCAACGCATATTCCTGCGACTTTGCATCTCCGAGTATGTTCATTGACCCATTCAGGCGAACAAGCGATAACCTAACCCCTTGTGTAGTTAAGATGGTCGCAGGGTCGATGAGACAAGGCGCTTCAAGGTCTATGTATCGAGCACATTCGTCTTGAAGTTTTTTATTTCCTCTCAGCTTGTTAAAAAAATCAAAGAATATCATTGTTATTGCTTCCCTGTATTTGACGTGTCAGAGTCGTTTTTTTCAATTACCGAGGTGAGATAATTAATTCGTAAAGCTGGGGTTGAGTAATCGACAATTCCATCGAGCTGTTCGAGTAATTCAGGCGATAGAATTTCAACTTCACACAGGCTTTGCGCTATTGCGCAGGAGTTAAATTGAGGATGACGATAAGGGTTCATAATTCACCTGATCTTCTGATTTCTTAATATGTTCGTCTTGATGCTGTTTCTGCTTAATTGCTATATATTCTTGCTGGAATTCAGCGTCATATTCCTTTTCTTCCACTTTTAGTACTGCTGCTTTCATTTTGAATACTTCGCACAGCTGGGCAACTTCTCCGGCCCAACAAAAGAAGCTGACGTAGCCATTGCCAAAGCCAGTTGCAATGATTTGATGTGAACGCTGAACTTCACCAATTATTGTTATCCAATTCGCACGCTCTACACATTTCCACCAAACACTTGTCCAGGTTCCTTTGTATTCGTTAACTAAATTTCTTGTTGCTATCCCATGAGTAACGGACAACTGCAGCGTGTCGTCTTCTACCCAATTACTTTGGATATGTTGAACTGCCTTTGAGTCGACAGTGAATACATCTTCAATGGTAAATTTCAGCTTGCTGTCCAAATTACTGATGGCATTCAGTTCAACATTTGACATCCACGTACTTTGTTTTTCAGGCCAATCTAACTTTACGGTCGTACGAGTTACATTAACGAGGACAAACGCAATTTGCTCCACAAGCAATATACGTTTGGGGTCCTTACGGCACACCTTAATGAGAGCTGGATTACGTTTAGGTTCTTGAAGCAACAACCCTTGCTTTAATAATTCAGTCCAGTGTGTAGGAGCCCACCTTTGACAGAATACTTGCTTATCCATGACGACCCCTTGCGGGTAAAGTCGTATGCTTTCCCTTTCAAGCCATCGCCCTAAGAAAGCATGGTTGCCAGTTGGTTTTGGGAGAGCATTTGGGTGTTGGGTTTCACGACGCAGCATATTGAGGTGTCGGTCATATTTGATTAGCCATTTAATAAGGCTGTTATTTCCTTTGATGGCAAAGTTGTCTTGTGAGCTATCTAGTAGTACTGAGTCATCATTTGAGTCTGGATTCCAAATAGACAAGACTGAAAAAAGACTTCTGTATTCGTAGGGCGTCAGCGATAAGCAGTGAAAGCTGCAGCCATCTATTTCCTGCAGTGTGGTTTCGTCGACATTGCAATAGAATCTACCATTGCTTCTACGTCTTAATGATTCTTCCATAGCTAATTTGCTATGGAAGCGACTGACCTTGCCACTTACAGTTATTATCAACCAGTGATCTAGTCGACCTGTTGGGTTAAGCTTCCAAATTAGAACTGGTTCTTTTTTTTGATCGCGTTGTCGTGATGAGTTGAGTCCTGAATCCATCGTTCCCTCTTCGGTAGATACTATGCTTTCAGGCTAGACAGGTTTAGACATCGACTGTAGAGCATTTCGACGTGACCATTGAGAGATACAAAGTTTTCCTTTGAATATATCTTATTGAGTTCATCTGCTAACTCGGTATCCACGAGATAGCGGATAGGTTCGAAAAATTTCATTCGTTTTTCATAAGCATCCTCTGGCATTTCAAACAGCATGGTAACCAATGTTTTTTGATCGTGCAGATTGGCATGTCGATAAGCGTTGGTAACCATTGACACTCTTTGCTCTAACTCGCCAAGGAAAGCTTCAACATGGGTTGAGAAATCGATTAGGCCTTGCTCCTGCTCCGTCATATCCGTTTCTTTCTTATGAATCATTGGGATGTCTGGATGAGACTGATAGTAATGCATGAGTCGCTGCAGGTTGTTTAAGTCGGGTTGAGATATTTCGGGTAGATATACGAAAGTGATCTTATTGTCGAATAATGCGGCGTGGCCAAGTCGTTGCCCTAGAAAGCAAAAAGGGCAAACTGTTACCATATTATCTAAAGTAAAATCACTGTCTTTATAGCAACCATTTTTGGTCACCACTTGCTGCATCTTGGATGCAGAAAAATCGCACAGAAAACATTTTTTATTATCTCTAGCTAATACTTTCTTCGCCAGAGACAAAAATAATGGGTTTTCTTGTTCTAATAAACGATCAACGCATTCAGTACGATTTATAGCAAGTGGTTTCATAAATTGCCTATTTTGTTGTTTGACCCTGATTTAAATTAAGCATATCACTTGTAGATAAGCCCTTTTCGCCGCCCATCATAAAATTGATTACTTCTGTAGTACCGAAAAATGAAACTATGAACATAACTATCAGAGCTGGAGCGCCGATTAGACACAGACCTTTTAAAAAGTCGATTCCAATGTCTTTGCTTGCATTCGGATCTTGCTGTGGCCCTTTAAGTTTGTCCAAGCTGTAACCCACACTTAGCCATTTCATCGCCCCCACACCTATTGATATAATGAATGCGATACCAACGAAAAATGCGATAACACGCACTATGTTAGTGCCTATGACTTCAATTCCTGTTGCTGCAAAAGCCGATGGCGAGGTTACGACGATGCCAGCCGTAATTAACGCCAACAATACAGACTTTTTATTTGTCTCTTGAGTGATATTTTTCATTGTTTTTCCTTATCGAGTTTCTAGCTATTTATTCGTTTAAAAAGGCCATTAAGATAAGACAAATCTGCATAATAACTTTCTGCTAGATTCATCCAAAATTCTGGAAATATAAAAATACAGCCACACACCAAACCCCATATAGCCCTTAAGCGAGCTGACTTTCTTACTTGCTCTTGAGGGTGTCCGGCATATTGCCCGTGCTTAAGACCTACGGTTAAGGCAAAACCACCCATACACCTTGATATAGTGAGTACAAACAAGGCTAACTTCAGTTCTGCGTCTGATGGTACCGCTCCATTCATGTAACCAAGTTGAGCGTAGGGGTCTTTAATGAACTGGCCATCAACCCCTATGGAAGTTGCCAGCATCATGGATACGGTATTTATGGTGATTAACATCAAGCCAAACAATAAACGTACCATTATGTTTGTTACGTTTGTCTCTTGCTGCATTGTTTGTTGATTGGATGTCTTTAATTTATCTAAGCTATGAAACACGCTTAAAATGATCATCAACCCACTTGCGATAGCAAAGAAGTAAATAAAGTACGTAAAATATGATAATAATGAAATAAACGAACTAAGCATGATATAAGAACTCTTTATGGGCAGAAGCCGTTAACAGGTTGATATTGCTTACCATCTTTAAACCGTATGCAACCATATGGGTCAACCGCTAACACCTCTCCTCTTCCTATTAAATTTTCGCCGGTTTGTAACGTGAGCAATTCTCCATATGGCTCCCCGTCTTTAACTTTGAAAAATTTGCCCACTCCATTTGAAACATTGACAAAAAGCAGATGGCGCAATTTTTTATGTGCATCGCGAGAGTTTTTTTCGTCGATAACATTTTTGAATTCTGTTTGGAGTTGGCCAAGAGATTGATTTATATCCATGAGTTCTTTCGAGCGTGAATTAACCAATTCTACATAGCGATTTTCTGCTACAAGTCTAGCTTCCTTCTCTCTTTTAGATATGCGCTTTTCAGCTTCAACATCGATAGATAGCTGCGTATTTATCGATGTTAAGTTAGAAATTTTCGTTACTTTGGAAGTTATATCTTTGTTTAGCCACTTGATATCTAATTTGAGTTTTTCTATCTCATCATTAGCTTTGCTTAATTTTGAAATGGTTAATTCTTTATCACTTAAAACTTGGCGATAGTCTTTTTGTGACTGCTGAAGAGACTCTTTAGTTACACTAAGGTCGCTTTTTAATTGTAAGTTTTCGTTTTCTAACGTCAGAATGGTTTTACGTGTAATAGGGTCTGAGTCTGTATAGTCTCGGTCTTCTAGAGTTTCGCCAACTGCTAAACCATTAAATAATTGATCGACGCCAGATTTTGTAAGGTCGGTTCCGCCTTCTAAAGATGGTTGTTCTCTAACCAGGCTTTGATTGAATGGTTGAGCATTTGCTTGTTGTGGAGATTTGATTGCCCCTTCAGAGGCCGACATAAATGAGTAAATCACCCCTAAAATCATGACCGAGATAATCGAAAGCATGATAATGAGAATAAACCACTTACGGAGGTAGATTGGGGCCTTGTACGATTCTTCCTCCACCATGTTGTCTTGTTCTGAATCAACCTCTTCAATTGATTCTGCTTCAACGTCTTGGCTGGGAGTTTCAAATGTTAGTTGTGATTGAAGCATCTCCATAGCTTGATCTGAACTAAAGGCTTCAGGCGCCTCAAAACCCTTATCAAGTTCTACATTCTCAGTCTGAGTGTGGTTTGACTCTTGGCTTGGCTGGCCAAACATTGCCATTGCACTTTCCGCATCGTCTACGTTAACTTTCTCTTGATCTGATTCAGCATGAAAAGTATCGGAAATATCAAAAGTAGAATCGACCTCAGTCTGTTCTGGCTTAACCTCAGTCATTAAGTTATGCGTATCATCACTCATTTTAGAGTTGGATTGACTATGACTCATAGCCAGTGATAAAGCATCAAATTCGTTATTAGTCCCTATTTGAGACTCAGAGTTAGATTCATGTAGAGAGTTGAGAGCTTCTTGTTGTTCTTGAGCGTAAATTTCATTTAATAGAGCATCTTCGGTCGCGGAGTTCGAATCCTGCATCCCGCTAGAGTCTTCGCTAATGCTTTCCATTTCGCTCAATGCGTTTATGTTTTCATGGGACTCATTATGCGTTCCAGCGGTCATATAAACTTCCTAAAAATAATACTATGTATAAACTAATGATAGCGAGTAAACATATTCCAATCAACCTATTTTAAATGGTGCCATTATTCATAGATGGATTGCTGATTCTTAGGGATAAACGGGAACCACGCAGGGTTAAAATCTTCTGTGATCATAATGCCTACAATATCACCGTTATCCACCCAGACAGTCGGAGGTGTCGCTATTTCTTTTTGAATTAACTCCCTACTTTCATCGACTACGCTACCCGCTCCAACGGCGAGAGCTTCCTTCCATTTAAATTCTCGACCTTCAACAACGGTCGTTTCGTTACCAACAGACACAGCGCCCCCTAACTGACCTATATACTCTTTCGCGCCTGAAGCAAAACCTGCAGCAAGCATCATCGTGACTCTATAAAAAGTATGGTAATCAACGCCACTTCGGTACCCGTTAGCTAAATTTTCATCCGGTGTTACAACAACGCTTTGCAATGTCCCTTTAAACTCATTGAAATTGACACGATCGCTTGCAAATACATAGTTGTCATACTCTAATGTTGGGTTGAACGGGATAATCGCTCCCTTTAATGGTGGCGTTAATATTTCAACCATCATATATTGCGATTTAGATGACGATCTTAGGCTGTTATTAACTTTCCCTAACATGAAATCCCCAAGCCTTAATCCTCGACCTCGCCCTTGGTTTAGACCGTCATCTGTTACTTTTTCACTGGATGGCTTGGTGTCATACTCAAACTCCTCAGAACCATCGTATGACATATCCAATTCGTTACCATTGGTAAATCCGCCCTTCGTCGATGCGACTTGGCTATAGGAGTCCATTTCTAAATTAACAGCTTTGAATCTAGTGTGACTGGGGGGCTCTCCACCAGCAGTAACATCTATTGGCTTCGAGAATTCTTCAAATTGCGCAAGGATATTCTCTCGCTTCACGTCCGATACAGACGAAGTGCCACCACTACCGTTCGTATGATTTCCAGCGTCACTTCGTTGTGACCTTGTGTTAACTCTTGAAGGGCTTACGTGGGGTTTACCACCGTCATCGGCACCTTCAAATGCGTCGTAATGGGCTTCGTTTTCCGTTTCTGCTTCTGGCTGTTCTTCGGCAGAAGTACCGGCTATTTGAGGGGCGCTCTCTAAAGGGGTAATTTCACTTGAAAATGTAGAGATATTTAATGCATCTGAACCTACATATGACGTATAAGAATCTTCGGCTTTTTTTTGTCTCTGTTTTTCGGCCCCGTCCACAGCATTTATTTGCTCTTGGGAAACATTGTCATCGCTTATTGGTATAGAACCTATTGTCGTACTGCTCTTAAATGAATCATTCGATTCATCTTCATTGTCAGAAAACACTGTGACTACAATTAAGGTACTGAAAACCACTACAGAGATAGTAGCTGATATTTTAAATATCATGCTCCCACCCTTAGTCATACTAAGCTTTTTTTTCTCCTTAACTGGCGTTACAGATTCAGGAGTTTTAGTTGTTCCTATTGATTCAGATTTTTCAGGCAACGGAGTCTGTTCGATGTCTTTCACTGTGCGCTACCTCTGTACATAATTGTGATAATCTGGAATGAATAAATTGACTGTTTCACCACTGCGATTTAACGGAACAATTGAGTTCAAAGTAGATGAAATAAAGACTTTCATCTCCCCCTCAGAACTAACCATCCTGTCGAATGAATACAATTGGTTTGGTGTTCTTACTATAAAGTTCCCGTTGTAGAACCAAACCGTTGCTATGCTAGGGTCAGACACCATTACAGGTATTGCCTCCTGTTTTAATTTTGTTTTATCTCTAAATCTACCTGTTGAGGCGAGGTAAGAGAGCTCTCTGCTGTCTAGTTGCTCACGAATTGTGATCTGCCCGTCTTCTTTTGAAGCTGTTGAAATTTCCAAATCAAAGTTCGTATTCGAAGGTGCTTTGTTTACATTTGGGTTTATTGGGCTGATGAAGGGTAATTTAAACGATGCGAAACCATGCCTCTTGTCATTGGAGTATCGAATGTTAAATTGGATAGGAGCACTATATTCACTCAAACTTACAAATAGACTGGTTTTCACATGCTTTACTAACGGGTTAATCCAGAGCATGTTTAATTCACCTTTTCTAGTTTCTAGTGATTTTGTCGGTGAAAAATCAAATATTGGCCAAGGGTGACCCGTGACATCTAGAAACTCCAATAGCGTTTCTCCTGAATCATGTACATAAATGTCATACATCTTAAAGCGGTCAGTGTGATCGACTGAGTATTGGTCATTGATAATTTCCGTTTCAAGCAAGGGGCTATTCTTAGCTCGTTGTAATTCATCGGCCACTAATCGAAGTAAAAATATATCGTTGAACGAGTTGGACAATGGACCTTCTGCTATCAAAGTTTCAAGTATTGATTTAGGGTCATCCGTTTGAGACAGTATCTTTGTTAATATTTCACGCTTCTTGTCATACTCAGCCGTGGAGTACCCATCTTCGTTGATACTTCGAATAAAGTGATTTGCCTGCTTTTTATCTCGTTTTTTTTCGTTTTGTGTCTTATCGCTTTTCATCACTTCAGCTTCAGACACTTCATTATCCTTACTAACTTCGGGAATCGCTTGCTCACTAATAGTTTGAGCTAACAACGAATCAATATCGCCGGATTTTAAATCTTCGTTAGCGAAGGCATTTAGCGTTACAACTAAACCTAGCAGCGCCATTTTGACATATTTAGACATGTCTAAACCCTTACCTAGATGATGAAAGTGAGTAGCTATCGATTGATACGCCATATTCAAATGCGGGGTTATTAGTTCGACTCATAATAACTTTAGCAACCTTTGTGCTAGTGCCGCTTCCCTTTAAACCTTCTTGCTTTCTCAATAATATAGAAAAAGTTAGCTCCCATCGTTTTATAGATTCGCCTGTTTCGCCGTCAGTTATAGGTTGAATTTCACGCAAACGGCCTGGTGATTTAGGGGAGGCATTTAGTGTTACTTCATCTTCTATGATCATGCCGAGTTCAGAGTCGGCATAAATTTCGGAATTATTACTGAAGCTAATCGTCCGATCAGATGTTCCAGCCAAGAGCCAGTTTTGGTAGCTTTTTTTTCCTTGATCACTAAAGCAAGAATTGAGGATTTTATTAATTCGATTGAGGGTGTTAATGAAAGACAAATCTAAAGAGTCGATTACGCATGTCTCTGCCCATATGCGAATGTTCGTAAGGTGTACATCATTCTTATTTAAAGGAACTAAATTATAAAAATGACCGTTTTTGTCTCTACCATAGACCTGAGCTTCAGGCATTTCTCTTGTCGCAGCTACAACCAACCCTATCGATAGTACGATCACGCTCAGAATTAACATTTTGATTGTTTTTCGTTGGCTAGTAATGGTTTCAGCCTGGAACAAAAGAGATTGAATCAATGCTTGTTGAGTGTACTGAATGAACTTGATTGTATCATTTGCTCTTGCGGCTACTTTTTCCGCATTTTTCGCTATTTTTTTAGGGTCGGCCATTTTTCACTCTCAGTTCGCAATTATCTTTTACACTATACATTGTTTTTTGATGTTTTTACGAATCGATTTTAGGTAAATAGCATTTTAACTGTGAGTTTTTTTTTGAAAATTTTTCTTATTTCGCCCGTTTCTTTTGCTTAGCCATGTTAAAATCGCGTAAAGATTTGGCTCTCCGGTTCTCACTTTGTTCACGGAGTTAGCCTGTTGAAATAGGATTAAATAATGACCAACGTTGCTGAATATTACCTCGCAATCCGTAGTGCTCAAATTGCTAAAAAGCAGCATAACCTACAAAATCAGCTGCTAACTGAAACACTACGCATTGAGCAAGAACGAAAACTTCATGCCGAACAGTTAGCTTTAGGGCGTACTGAGCATCTAAATAAGCTGGCCAATGAGCGTCGTGAGCAGCTAAACCAAGTTGAAGTTAATCGTCTTAATAAATTGGCGCTTGAAACTAATTTGTTAATCCGAAAGCAAGACTTAACTAATGCGGCGGTTATCTACCCTCTAGCGAATTATATTTCTCGTTCATACACAATGACTCAACAAAGTGTACCGTATATTTTTGCTTTACGTTCTTTGGGGATGACCTCTTACCCGCTGCTAGGTTCTATCTCAAACGTTGAGCCAGCCAACTCGAAATTATTTGAAAATTACCACTACCGTACCTACAAGCACCTTTCCTACTTGGCGCTAGACGGCAATAGACACTATCAAGCAACCGTAGTTGCTGGGCTTCAGTTGTTTTTAGTGCAATTGGGGTGTGATGCTAATGATCACCAAATTAAAGGTTTGGAAGTAATTAAGAATCAGAGGGTGGACGGGCAAATTCCTCAAGGTTTTATTCGGTACTTCTCTAAGCTGATGTCCGTTGCGATTGCTTCTATCAGCCTTATTGGGGAGCGAAAATCTCAGTACCAATTTTCAACGGCAAAATCGTTTAATCGAGAGCACTATGAGCATTTGAAGCAATCAAAAAGCTTTGAGTCTCTTTTGTTTAATACGTATTGTCCATCTGACTTTTCTTGTGAGAGTGAATTAAACGCATGTGCCGGAATTAATTCCTTTTTGCATTCACACATAGATATACATTTGGGCAACTTCCGTACAACCATAAATGAAGATAACAGTGCCTTAAGAGCAGGAATCTTCAATCCGTTAGACGTGCTAAAGAGTCAATTGGGGGATTCTGAGTTTAAGTATGTTTCTCGATGTTTTTCTCTTATCAAGCATGATTTTTCGGGGACTCTTAATCGAGAGGATAAGTTAGCCCTGCTACAGTTCTCTGAGGTATACCCAATCTTGTATATTGTTGGTTACACTTTGGCTCTATCTCTACGTATGAATCCATCATTAATCAAGGGTGTATCTATCCGACTGACGGATATGCTGACCGCAAAGGAATGTATCGTAAAGCGTGCAACTCGTTCAATTAACAATGTGAACATGCCTGATGTTAAGGCGGTATTGGACCTAAATAAATACTTCCCTGAATTAAATGGCTATGCAAAGAAATTTAACATTTCAGAATCTTATGTCTTAGGGCATGAGTTATATGAAATCCTAGAAATACTTGGGGTCGACCTTGATGACACTTACAAGATTGATGGCAATACCGGTAATAGTCTTCAGATGCGTTCGTATTGCAACATTATTCTTAATGAAGGTCATTTCCCTGCCTTCAATAAGTTAATGATTGACCGACGCGCTCATGTTCCTAAAAACTTACCAATGAATCCGTTAGCTGCAATTTTCAACAAGCGTTTAAATATGAAGCTTTCGGAATCTTTTGAAGTAACACCAGCTAATAAGGAGGATAGATAATGAAAATCAACACTTCTGATATCAACATTGAAATTGATAAGCTTAGTATTAACACCGCTAATGGTTTTGGTGATAGCAAGCGTAAGTTACAGCAGAAATCATTGATTGCCGCTGTAAATATCATAAATCAACACGATACTTGGCTACGCGAGATATCGTGTAAATCTGGATTAGATTTCATTACAAAATCATTGGTTGAATCATTAGCTAAACTACACACTGATGAAGGGTTAGCCTCTTTTGCAAATGCTATGGGTTGGAGTGTAGAAAATAGCTTTAGTGAATTCCCAAACTTCCTTACACGCTATGAATCTTTAACGCGTTGGTTAGGTAAAGGCTTAAACCAAGAGCAAATCAACGCGATGGTTAGTAAAGGTGGGTTTAATGATGAGGCTGAGCTGTTCAGCGACGAGGTTAGCGCTCCTCTCGTTGAGTTAACTGATTCTTTGGGATGTTTTGTTGTTAACTATCCTTACGGATCATATGAACACTTTGCGCAAACAGCTCCGTTGAAAGGGTATAAACTTTTGACCGGGCAAGATTCCATTACAGGGAGGCCCGTGTTAACACCAAAAGGCTTCAGCCCTTTAATTGAGTCACTTCCTCCTGCATTTGATTTAGGCGAAGTACTTTCATTTAACCAAAACCCGTCGGGTTCTTATGAAAAGTTACTCTTGAGCACTTTTATCTCGGCAGTTAAACCTATTGCAGAGTTCTTCAAAGAGAATGAAAGTGAGGGTGCCTACTGTGATGGTGTCATTAAGTCGTCAGTGTACTTTTATATTAAAGCACTTAAGCAGATTGAGGTAATGAGAGCAATTCCCTTTGAGCCGACCATGAAATCTTTTCCTCTCGAAAGTAAATCAAAGGCTGCTAAGAGCAATCAGGTATCGTTGAACTTATTGTGTGAAGTGGTACCCAGTATGGTTACTGAATACCACGCTCAAGGGTTATTTGATTTCGATATTTACATCGAGTATTTCGCCAATCTATTACACCCTGTTACCGGTTCTCACCACTTTTCAAGTGTAAGTGAATTAAGTAGCATTCTGGAGGCGGAGTCTATTCTACCTATGACTGTCGCATTAGAATTTGCTAAGAAATTCATAGATAAGAACTTTGAGTTTACTGATGAGAAAGAGCGTAACGAATGCCTGGTGCTACTAGAATTGCAGTTCACAAGGAATAGTTCTGATAGAGGTTTATACTTTTAAAATACATCCAAATTAGTGAGTTAGTCCATAGCTCACTAATTTTTTTTGTTTCGTTAGCACACTTTGTATAACCGATTGCCTATTATGACGTTACCTGTTGGAAAGGCGACCTCTAACACCCCAGCAGCGTTAGCATTAAAAATTGGCCCAAGATCGTTTAAGCGCACCACACCACTTGAGATATCGATATCCAACTTCCAGTTAGCCTTCAGTTCACTAATGATCTTATACACCTTGTCGGTGCTATTGGCGTTTATGAATCGTTTAACTTGGTTGATCGATTGACCGTTAAAGAGGACGAGTACACCAACTAAACTCTGTGTTCGTTGCGCTCCTGTTCTTGCATTGTTGAAACCATTGATACGACACCTCTCGTCATCTATTCCTGTGGACTTATGATGGTCATCGCCTCCGTTAGCATTAAAAATCGAATCAAATGGCATCAGGCTCATTTTTGACCCTCAGTAATGTTGATATTTACCTTTAAGTCTTTATTCAAAACAATAGATAGTCTAATGGCTGCGGCTTTCATCTGGTTGAGTAATAACGACCTTCCTATTGTTTGAGGCTCTAGTGTTACATCGCTCTTAAATTCCTCTGGGTTATAAAGGTAATTCATTATCGATTGATTATCTTTAAATACCGCGTCCCACGTAGTCGACGACGCGTATCGTTTTAGCTTACCACTCATATCATTAAATAGTGACTCCGAGGCTGCTACCGTCTGACCATCATTCAATGGTTCTGTAACCGCTCCACTCTGAATAAAATGGTACATAGTTAAATTGCAATTAAGGAGTCGATTGCGGGTTAAGCGATCAACTTTCATCGCATTTATATCGTCTTCCATATACCTTCGTACTAAGTTCAGGTGTTGCTTTGAAGGGTTTATACGTTCTACCCATTTATCTGCACATGTCAGTAAGCCATTGATGTCGGATACGCACTTATTATTAACGTAGGTAAATGTCGAATTTGGTACGTGAAGCTTGAGGTAGAAATGTGATTTCAAATACAGTAAAGCTGCTCGCGCAGGCATACCTATCTTTAACGAATCGGCACTATCAAACAAAGCGACAATTGTGTTGTAGATATCTTGGTAGTTTTTCTTATAAGTAGGGTTTATCGAGGTAAGGCACTCCTTTGCTCCACTTTTCGCTTTGTTAAAAGCTAAATTTAATGGACCCGTATATTTTAGTGGAATGGAGTAAGCATCAGAGTCAATACCTGCAGCAATAATCGCATCTTCTGAGATTATTTCACCTCGCTCATATAGTATTTGTTCAATGCTTTGCGATAACCAGTAGTTAACCAAATACATGTAGCTAGAAACCTTTAACTGCTGGTGGCCGATCAATGAGGTCGACTCTTTGGTGTTTAGTGTCTTATAAAGAGATTCTGTATAGCTAATCAAGCGCTCTTGCTGAATGATGTTTAACTCTCTTACCGAACTATTAAACAAAGCAGCTTGAATGGCAGGTGTGAATGCGACGCAATGATTGCTAAAAATTACTGTAATTGTAGCTAGAGAGCAAAGCGCCCATTTAGATACCTTAAGTCTCACGGGCTATTTCCTTACTAATTAAATTTATACATATTTTTCAGACCACCCACTCCAAGTACATCTGCAGCATCTACAAATTCTTCCTCATTGACGGTTTCTTGGAGGTTCATACTTTTGTCGTCCAGACTATTATCATCTACCTTGTTATCCGATTCAGGGGCTTCCAACCGTGTATCTTTACGGTCCGGTTGGCCAATACCTTCTGAATCGCTCCTTGGTTCTAATTGGGGGCCCTCTATGGTTGGTGAAACGTGCGGTTGAGGTATTGAAGCCTGTTCAGCTGGAATTGAGTAGTGAATGGCTTGCTGATGCTTTTTACTTAAGTGCATCAACTTTAAGTGTGTCACGACTTCATCAATCTCTAGAGTAAATCCGAGAGATTGTTCTAGGTCTTCTTGTAAGTCGAAAAGCTTCGCTAAGGTGCTTGTTGTTAAGTCGCAGTTAAGCCTCCCTACTTGCTCCGCGTATTTATTGTCGAAAGATAGACTTAATCTTCGCTGAACTTTCTTGGTCATTGGTGAAACCTTTTATTATGCCGCTGACTTTTTAGACTTAGATTCGACTTCACTATACGCCATAAACAACGAACCTAGTGCATTAGCATAAAGAGGATCGCTAACCATTTCAGCTTCATCAATATACAGTTTGATTTCTTTTTCTATGGTTAAAACTCCTCCACCAGCAATCAGCACTCGATCAAATTCGCGCGTTGGGGTACGGCTGTTGATTTTGTCCATCGCAGTGCTCAGCACATCTTTGATGATTTTCTGTACTTGGTCGCTTACATCAATCTTATTTTTGCGTTTTTTATCAGTGTAGAAAATACCTGTTTCGATGATCTCGGCCATTTCTGTACGAGAGATGTTTTTTCGATAAGTAGAAAGGTAGCTAGTTAGATGCTCGTAAATTTTCAGCATCCCCATCCCTTCTTCAGTGTAGCTGCTGTTCGTTACCAATTGACCGTTACTAATTACAGCAACATCGAGAGTTTGACCGCCGAAGTCCAGAATTAGGATATCAAGCTGAGTAACACTGATGTCTACACCCATTCTCTTCTTGTTCTTATTTGGCTTCAATAGAACAGATAGGTATGTGGCGAAGCCTTCTGGAACTTGAGTTGTGGAGATGACTTCTACTGACTTCCCATCTTTCGACTGAACGGGCTTCATTAAGTTTTCATTGCGTTTATTGATATAACCTTCGTTAAGAGTGCCGCCCAGGTGGAAGTAGCGTTGCATTGGTGAGGTGGCATAAAGGATTACTTTCTTACCTGCCAACCCCATCTTATGAAGCATAGCGTGTACTAACACTCGATTTGCTTCACTTGTTTGGAAATCTTCATTACCTGTATCGACCAAATAGCCATTCATACCAAACGACATTTTTTCTACAACGTTATAGTATACCTCGTTACCGTCCTCATCTAAGGTATTGAAATCTACTGGCGTTGCATGATCAACGCCGAACTGAGCTGTCGAGTGTCCCTTCATTACCATAGTTGGCATTAAGTAGTGGACGGGCTCATACGAATCTGAGAGCAGTATGCCTTTAGCGTTAAAATGCCCATCATCAACCACAACTATTACAGGTGTTTCCTTCTCTGACATAATTCAATTCCTCACAAAAGTTTAAATTAAAATATACAGTATAAATTAACTATCATCAATCTAACAAAGCAATAAGAGAGGGTGCTGATATATTCGAGAGGATTAAAGCGGTAAGCATTTGATGGGGGGTGAGTTTGAGTTAAGCTAAATAACTTACTGGTACCTAGCTTAACTTAATTGGGGGTTACTTATTGTCTTCCGAGTAAACTAAGTTGATTCCTTTAACTACATAGTTAATGGCTTTTAGTGTCTTCGTTAGATCGGTGCTCATTCGCTTTAAACCCGATTGGAAAGTATCAGTGCGGCGTGCCAGTTCTGAAAGAGATACGCCTTTGATAAAGTGCTCTTTCAGGATGAGTCTGTTGATTTCCAATCCACGCTCTTGTGGTTTACGACAAAAAAGAACTATTTCTACCCATAAATCTTCATCTAATTTTGAAGGCTTCGCTTCGACGTCTAAAAACAGACCACCAGTATGGTATAGAAACTCATAAAGGACCTCAAAAGTAGGATTGTTGTGATTAAAGGAACGTTGAGCACTTCCTGGAGCTCGGTCATAGTCGAGCTCGCCGCTGTATATCGCCAATAAGTCTGCAAATATCGCATCATTTCGAGAACTGCTAAGAATGTTATCGATAAGTTTAATTACTTCTGTGTTAATTCCTATTCCTAGCTCCTTCGGTGCATCACTGCTAAAGATTTGGTGGTCTGCAGCGTCATAGAGCGTTCGAATGTTTTCTATCTGTTTTTGGATGTATGGCTTATCAATTTTCATAGTATTCTCGCTTATCGCTATCAGAAGCGATGATAGTGCTTGCACGCTGAATTTTTTCCACGAGTATTTCCATATCTTTTGTATCCAATTTGGAAAGTTGTGCAGCAATTTCTAATTCGGACATTTGATTGTTTATAGAGAAGTTTACCGTAGCTTTTTTTAGATGTCTCTCTGCTAATGGGAGCGTAAGGCTTTCCAGAGCCAATCGCTCTTTGAATAAACGCATTACTTTTTGCTTTGGATCTTCGCTATCTAGGATTTCATTAGCTAATTCAATCGAGCACCCTAAATCCTCTGCCATATGTTCGACATTAGATTTGTAACGATGTTTGAAGATTTGCTGCGTATTAAACCTATGTCGCTCCGAGCGAGTCATCTTTTCGAAATCTAACCATTTTATTTTTTTAAGATCAGATTTTGACAGTGGTTTTGTGCGGATATCTATTTTTTCAAACCTAGCTTGTATCTTCTTGGCAAGGTTTTCGTAATAGCGGCCATCAGCAATTCCAGAAATCGCCTTAATAAGCCCCGGCTTTTGAATTGAGAAAGTAGCTGTGAATGCGTCTATAGCCTCAGATTTGCAAGAGTAGTTTTCAGAATGATTAGGTTTAAGAGTGCATAAAATCGATTTTATATTGTCAGAAAGTATTGATTTATTCATGAAAACCTTTGGACGCTTTAACAAAACTATGTTCATACTAATTCATTAATGATGAATTCTACACTGTTTCCTAGGTATAAATTGAATAAATCGTTAATTTTTTTCTGGCGAGATGTTTCGGTAGGTAAAAGGGACCGTTGACATAGCCCCTTTTTATTACATGGTCATTTCATTGGCTAGCTGATCTTGCATATCTTTGATGTTGTCTAAGTACGTTAGAGGATCGATGATGGCGCTTTCTAGGGCCGTCTTCGTCTTCTTATCATTACCGACATTTAAAAGAGCTTCACCATGTGGGTAATCTTTGCCGTACTTTTCGGCTGATTTAGTCAGCAAGTTGGTTAGTAAGCTGGAGGGGATGTATGTCCCTTTATCATTGGTTCGACCGAACATACCTGAATTATCGTTTTCTTGCTTTGAGTGGTCGACTAGATCAACTAATAAATTGTGGTAAGTGTTTGCGATAATATTCAACTTACCTCCCGAGACAAGTCCCGTTGTAAATGCGGCTTTAGCGATTTTATCTGCACTTTGGAATAGAGCTTTAGACGCTTCCATTTGTTCTTCTTTCGAAACCGGCTGAAAGTTAGTGTATTTCTTCATCTCGTTAAATACACCACGCTGAACCTGCTTTAAGAAACCCCTAGATAGTGATTCTGACTTAGAATCAAAACCTTGAGAAAAGGAATCATGTAGGGACTCCCTCATAGAGTCGCTTAGTTCACCTTTCGAAAGTAATTCCATAGCTGCTGGTCGAGCTAGCGTTAAAGCGTTGGTATAAAATACGATAAGTTGTTGGCCAACTTTATTTCCAACATGACCGGGCAAGAGTGTGGATAGCTTGGGCATAATAGGCTTAGGTGTCATCCCCTCTTTAATTTGTTGGTCATGTTCCTCAAGCACATTCCTCATATCGTTGATTAAGTCATCCCACTTTCTTGATGTTGGACGTTGACCTCGGTATTTTTTCTCTACTGCAGGGTAAAATGACTCGGGGTTATCCATTAGAAACTCATCAATAAAACCCATGCCTATTTCATCCTGAAAACGAGCATCACCTCGCTCTAGAAAGTCCCCCAAGGTATCACAAGCCAATCTAACTTTTGCTCTATTCAAAAGAGCGGCGGAATCTCTACCTGTATTGGTACCGTCGATTTCTCCGAGGTTTCCGGTTACGCATACATAGCAACTATCACCGAGCTTAATGTCATTCAGTTGCTTATCTTGAACCACAGGCATTGCTACTGATTTGACGCCATCGTTAGCATTATCTAAGTCATCAAGTAGTAGAAATCGAAATTTTTTATCCACCATCTTTGCGATGCGACTCGGTGGACAATACATGGTTTGTCCGTTCTCCGTTGTTGGAACACCTTGAATGGTCGAGGGGGAAATCGCGCCACCCAGTTGCGAGACAACGGCAACTATATCATTCTTTTCTGGTTTAGCATGTAAGTCTGGATCAATATAGAGTTTGACCCCTAATGCATTAGAGATATCTTTAAGAGCAGCTTTAAAGACTGTTGTTTTACCCTGACCAGGTGGCCCCTTTAAATAAGAACCCTTGATTAAGTCACTTTTATTTACATATGAAAAGCCAAATAGTTTCTTCCAAGCCACCTCTACCATTTCATCTTGAGATTTGTCACTACCTCTTGTATGCCATGTTCGTAGTATCTCTTTAGTAACGTCTTCCTTGATCTCGGAAACCCTAGAAATAGGCATACCGATTTTTTCGGCCATGTCCATAATCGCTACGGGAATAACTTTATATCTTTCGTATTTACCGGTCATAAATTACACCTCACTCCCTGAGTGTTCGCTTATAACTCTTTTAATGCTCTCTTTAGAGGGTTCCAAGATAGATGTTCGCGCACTTTGAAGTAGTTGACTGTCATTCGAGATGAATTGTGAAATCTGATCGTCCTCACCTAGAGACAGTTTTGTATCTGTTGTAAGGAAAACGCCAATATTGGTATTTCCAAATAGAGTTACGGCAAAGCTTCTAATGATGGATGGTGCAGTAAGGAAGTCATTGAAAACGACGATGGATACGGGAGCTACCGCTAGTTTTTGCTCCATTTCTTCTAGCATGCTTTGAGCTACGCTGTTTGGGATGTTGTTCCAATCCGTCGAATTAACTTTAAGAACTGCTATTTCTTGGCCTTTACAATCTTTAGGTCGATAGGCAACCGGTAATTTTAATTTGGAAGCGAACAGAGAAACAGATTCATTGATAATTTCAAATACATTGTAATATCCATCAGGGTTAAAAATGTAATGAGCTCCACCGCAACCAGCCACATTGACTTGATGTCCTTTAACCTCCATCTGCTTCGCTCGAAATTGCAGTCTTTTCTCTTGTGTAGACAGCAGAGAATTCCAGCAAAGACTATCTGCCGTTTCCCTCAATGTGATTGTGGAATGTACAGGTATTCCTAGTTTATTTTCGATAAACACAAGTTCATCAATTGGCACATTTTTCATTTACATCATCCCTTTGAAGGTTCCAATTTTTAGAAAAAACTATACACTATAAACAGACAATGGGACAAGGAAGATATACGTAATGAAAGTCATAGATCACCCAAAACAATTGCTATTAGACTTCAAGCTGAAAGGTATGAATAACCCTGAACTATTAACTAAATTTGCCAATGCTAGATTAAAGAAAATTAATACTGCATTTTTTAGTAACTTCAATGCTCCGGCATTTGCAGGGAACATACTCGATAAGACCAAATCTTTGCGAAGTGGTGATTCTGACGAATTACCTCTTATCGCAGGTATACCTATTACCGACTTCATTAATTACGCCACTAGGCGCATAGAGGAGGCCAAAGATCCTAAAAATAATGAATGTTTATCTAAGCTTGTAGAGGTCAGCTTTGATTTACTTCAAATCGGTGATATCCCCGTTATGCCAAGTTCTATAGCTCTTGCATCCAATTCCAATGACTGCGGAGAGGTGTATGTACCGACGTTCGGTGAGATCTTATTGTCTGAGTTTGCCGAGCGCACCTATAGTTCCCTTAAAGATTCCTCCTCTATGATTTTACCTTTAGTTAATAGGCTTAATGAGATTGACCCTCGATATGGGAAAGACTCCCCTCACTTAGCCGCTCTTGGTTTAAAGCTTAGCGGAGGCCGTTCAGCTCCTATCAATGATATTTTTAGTGAGGCATCTCTAAATTCAGGAGTTGCCTATCTTCTGGAAAACAGTATTACGACAATTAATGACTTCCGACTTAAAAATTTAATCAACTCAGCGAAAGAGACGAACCTCCCTCTCGGCAATTTGTGTGTCAAAGACTCAGATTTAAAGATATCTACTTATCTAAAAAATGTAGGGAGTTCTGATATGTATGATTTGTTTGATGTTGTTACGCAAAGGCAAGGCGCTTTGAGCTCTATAGAATCTCAGTCACATCGAATATCAAATGATTATGATCCATTAGCTTACTTCGACATGTAAAATAGGATTTATTTATGAGTACAAGTTATAAGGTTTCAAACAAACTTTGCAGTGAACCTAAATACAACATCATATTGCAGAAGTTCGTAAATCACATCCGTGACGAGCACTACGCAAGTAATACTAACTTTCCTCGTTTTGAGATGTATTCACTCCTATCAAGGCGACTACCATTTTGCGTTTATGATAATGAAGTTTTTACAAGAATGACTACTGACACGGCCTTTACTACAGGTGATGCAATATTCATTAACAAAGGCTTATTTCAAAAGTTGATTGAACTTGATAATGATCTCATCTCCCAGGGTCGTTCTAAATATGCTAACAATGTTCTTTTCGTTTTATTACACGAAGTAGCTCACTGTTTAAATGATGATTTTACGAGGCTAATCGGTATAAAAGAACCAGTACCTAACATAGCTGCTGATATAGCGAATAACCAAATTCTCTTTTATCAATTAGGGTTACTAATAGACGTCGATGCTTTCAAAGAAAAAGTTGGTTTTGATCTGCTTGGTTTGTCAAATGATGATATGCAATACATGGGAATGTCGACTGAATCGATTGCTATTGATTTGATAAAAGATGCTCTAGCTGAGATTAAAAACCAACAACAAGGGCAGCAGCAAAGCGGTGACCAACAAGGGCAGCAGCAAAGCGGTGACCAACAAGGGCAACAGCAAAGCGGTGACCAACAAGGGCAACAGCAAA
>NZ_JBFRVX010000109.1:0-8396 GCF_041475345.1 Vibrio sp. 10N.222.48.A3
CTTGACTCTAAAGAGGTCAGTAAATAATTTGCCGATCATCAAAATGATGAGCAGTGTGGTTAACATCAGTAATGGTGTTTGAATCTGATAAACCGGTGTTAGATTAAGCGCGCCAGACGTCAGTACGACCAGCAGGTTAATGCCAAGTATTCGGTGCACCATAAGTTTAGGCGTTGCGAACACTTTCCATATCACCATGCTATTAATGAAATAGAACAATGCCAATTGCCACAACTCAGTCATCATCGGCATGATAAAGATGTATTGAAGTAAAATAATGGTACCTGTGCCTATCAACCCGAAAAATGCATCTTTGATTACACTTGGTGGCATCGTCGGCAACATGGAAGAAAATACGCCTGCAATCATCGGAAAAATAAAACCACCCGGCACAGGTAGATATATCCAAACCAGTAGCGACGTTACGAACATCGAGACTCCTTGTAAGACTTTTCTCCCATCTTCATCCAGGTGTTGAACAAAGGTACGGTGCTCATGGTGCCAAGGAACGTTTTTCTTCTCACTCTTCACAAACGGCACATCATTAATCAATGACAAGTGTGGCGCCATTAACTCTAGTTTTTCCAGTTTTTCTGTGAGAATTGGCCAATCAATAGGTTGAGTAAGTTCATCCGAGGCGAGTTCAAGCAGACGCTCTTGAATATGCGCCATTTCGTTGATTCGTAAACGCCATGCGTGAATATTTTCTTTTAGGTGATAACTCCCAGCGAGCGGCAAATCCAACAGTTGATAGAGCTTTTCAATATTAGCGGTATTGGACTCTAAGGCTTCTATATAAAGGTTGTTGGTATCGCTCATTGCTGTTATCAGCGTTTCTCTGCTTGTTTCAAATCGTTGTACAAAGTTCTGCTCAGTGTTTACAGGCCAGATCAGACGATAAACAATCGAGAAGGTGATAACACCTAATAGAGTTTCTTGTATTCGAAGCACTGCAAAATAGAATGTAATTTGGTTATCGAATCCACCCATACAAGAGATGATGGAGCAAACCGCAAAGCCTATTGAAAAGACATAACCGTATTTTTCATCACTCGACATGAAGATGCATGTACCGAGAAATAAGGTGAAAAACATCAGAAATAGAAAGCGGTCCTGAGAAAACATCGCAATCAAGAAAAAGGCATAACCAGTCCCTAACAAGGTTCCCATTAATCGGTTATGGCCTTTGTTTATTGAATGGGCAAAACTCTCGTTCAATGCCATGACAGCAACCGCAATTGCCGCCCAATAAGGTTTTTCCCACTGAAACCACAAAGTAAGGCAGATAGAGATAACAATCGCGAGAGAAGCCTTAATTGCTTCTTTGGTCGATACACTGAACATAAATGCCATCCAACTATTTGATTATTTTGATTGAAGCTGTCATGCCGACACGAAGTTGCAAGTCTTCAGGCACGTTATCGAGTACTACTTTAATTGGTATACGCTGAGCGAGGCGAATCCATTGAAAGTTTGGGTTCACGTTAGGAAGAAGATCATTACCTGTGCTGCCGTCTTGTGTTGCAATACCAAAGCCAATGCTTTTGATATGGCCTTCCAATTGAATATTGTTGTGCATCATAAGAGTGACAAGCGCTTTGTCGTTAGGGCCAACATTCACCAGATCAGTTTCTTTGAAATAGCCTTCGATCCAGAAACTGTCTTGATCGATCAATGCAACTACCGGTGTATTGGCGACAACTTGAGAGCCTTCTCGTAGGTTTAAGTTCGTGATGAAGCCATTCGTTGGAGCGTAAACCTTGGTGTATTTGAGATTTAAATGTGCCTCTTCAACATTGGCCTTTGCTAGTGCAACGTTAGCTGCATTCGTCTCAACCGCGTTGTTCAGGTTATTCAAGGTCAGCACTGGCAGCGCGCCAGGCGTTCTTTTTTCTAAGTTCAACGCGCGTTGCTCTTCGTTTTTAGCTTTTGCTAAGAGCGCGCGAGCCTGTTTCTGTGTCGCGAGTGCTTTATTGTAGGCCGCTTGATAAATACTTGGGTCGATCTCAAACAGGAGATCCCCTTTAACTACCTGTGAGTTGTCTTCAATATGGACTTTAGTTACTTGCCCGGTGACTCGAGGGGTAATAGAAACTATGTATGCGCTGACCTGACCATCTCTAGTCCAGGGATTACTCGAATAAGATTGGTAATAGCTATAAACCACAGAGCTTGCGGCAACGACCAGTAGTAGCGTGATGAGATAACGTTTAATCAAGGTGAATGCCTCAGAAGATGGTAATGAATTGACCGATAACGCCGACGAAAATCACGATTAGGCTTAATTCGGCAATTGCAGGAAAAGCGACATATTTATGTAGCCCAAGTTTTGTCGCGATTGAGCCAGTCAATATCGTCAATACATAAGCTAACGCGATAACCAATAGCAAAGGAGGGAAGTAGATCTCACCCCACACGAGTTCATGTGGCATTGTGTTCATGGGTCTATCTCTATCGTTTTAAGAAGGTAACGATAAAGGAAATGCGGTGATGTTAATAATCGTATATAGAGGATCAGATCCATCAAATACAGACAGGTTTAGGTATATACTAGGAAGGATAGGCAGCAAAGGTACAAATCAGTATTCACGTTTGTTCAGTCTTTTTATCATTATTAATTCTGATGCAGTAGATATTTTTCTATCTCGTATGCATGACCAAGAAAGTAAGTACATTAAAATGAACTTTAGTATTGAACAACTTCTCGCGTTTGTGACTGTCTATGAACAGCGGTCATTTAGCAAGGCGGCGGTAAAGCTTAACAAGCACAGAACGACCGTGGGTCAGGTGATTACAAACTTGGAAGATCACCTTGCAGTGAATTTTTTTGAAAGGGTCGGGCGCTCTGTTGAACCAACGGAGGACGGGCACCTCCTTTATCACTATGCAAAACAGACGATTGAGCAAGCTCGTACTTTTGACAAAGTGGCGTTGAGCCTCTCTTATGGTGGGTTAGAGAAAATAACAATCGCGTATTCTAGTTTCGTTCCACAACGTGTTTTGGTCGATATACGAAAACGACTTAAACACGATTTCCCAATGATGCGAGTGAACTTTCTGGTTAGGAATAAGAACGAAATTAAACAAGGAATACAAAGTGGGGAATATCACTTTGGACTTGTGAATGCTCACAATAGCCGAGCGATGCATAGTTTTGATTCTACTTTCCTTGGGCATTTTGAGTTCTATCCATTCGGACAAAAAGGGGGAGAACTCTCACATATCGATAAAGACGAAGTATTAGTCGCACTTAGGAACTCTAAACAGTTCGTATTGAAGTCTCTGATTGACGAAGGTATGTCTGAAAAGATTATCGTGAGCTCTGACTATGAAGAGATCGATCAGCTTTCGTTAATGATCAAAATGCTTGAAGAGGGTTTTGGATGGGCACTTCTTCCTAAGGCTTTTTTTACCGACTCTGAGTTTTCAAAACATTCAATTGAGCCCATTCATTCTGCGCAAATGGTGGAAGGATTCAAATTTGGATTCGCTTTGTGGTGCCCGCACTCGAAGCAAGTCAGTGGTATCAAAGGCTCTTTGGTGTCTGTTATTAAAGAGTACCGCGAGCAACTTATTGATAGTTTTAAGTCGTGAAAATTTGAGATATTAAAAAGGCGCTAATTATTCATTAGCGCCTTTGAGATTTTGTTCAGCTAAGAGAAGAATTACTTCTTACGGCAGAACTCAGCGATTACGTACATTGATTGACCGCCATTTGTTTTACCAGAAACAAGCTTAGGATCGTCACCAACGCTGATGCCACGGATAACAGTACCTTGCTTAATCACTTGGTTAGTGCCTTTGATTGGCAGGTCTTTGATTACTGTTACGTCGTCACCTTTTTTAAGCTCAACGCCGTTCACATCAAGAGGCTTATCATCAGCAGACATGCCGATTTGTGCCCAAACTGATGTTTCTTCTTCAAGGTACATCATGTCTAGTGCGTCTTGAGCCCAGCTTTCAGTGTTCAGACGAGTAAGTTGACGCCATGCCGTTACTTGAACTGGTGCCTCTTGACTCCACATGCTGTCGCTTAGGCAGCGCCAGTGGTTGATATCTTTAGGCTCGTCAATCTCACCAAGGCATTTGTCACATACCATGATGCCGTGATCCACTGTTACGTGGCTGTGTGGCGGTACTGCGTACGCAGTAAGAGAAGAATCAGAACCACATAGTTCACATTTAGATTGGCAGCGTTCTAGCATAGTAGCTTCAGAAGACATAATGGACTCACATTTATTAGGTATTAATTACCGGGGCTATTATCCACTTTATTTACAATAAAGAAAGAGGTCGTACGGTATTCTGTCTTGATTAATTTTAGCCGAGATCAACCATTTGTGTTTTAACGTTTTATGCAAACGGTTAACTAGGGATAGTTGGTTGGGGGTAGAAACAAAAATGCCAGCGGTAAGGCTGGCATTTGTTTAGTTGCAACTATTCTTATTCCAAGAAAGAAGCAGTAATAGATGCTGAAGTTAACGCGTTGTCGATCAAGAAGTCTACAGCTTGTGTCTGCATGCTTACATGATGACCTGCGTCCAAAGGTGTTGGTGTAGTGGTATCTTGCGGTATTACAAACGTACTGTGTGCAGCAACATCACTGAACTTAACAAAGTCCTTCGCACCGTCAGGGGTCGTGTTACTCGAATCAACGACTGTTAGGCCAAGCTTAGTTGCTAACGGTGTCGTTCCTGCGAACGGAGCGTTTGCCACTGTGTTTGGTACTGTATTATCACCTTGTACTTGCCCCATATAAATAGGCAGAACAGGTGAGCCAGAAGCAACTAGATAAGCAGCATTTGTAAACGGATCCACAGTATCTAACACCGTTTGTGCAGCGTAAGCGAACTGTTGGAAAGCGGCTGTCATGGTTGCTTTCTGTGCTGCAGTCGCGTTTGCTTCAAACGTTGTGTAACACTGTTTACTAGAGAGGCTTCCACAGTTCGCGGTTGCGAAACCTGCGTATTCAGTTGAAGCGCTCAATGCAACGCTATGCTTAACTTGAGGGCCAAACTCTGTAGAACCCAGTAGAAGGTTAGATATCTGACCACCAGAGTTTTCTATCGCTGCTGAACTGAATGAGTAAAGCGAATTAGCTGCGACACTACCGAGAGTACGGTTAGAGGCTGCAACTGCCGTCGTTCCAACAATACCGCCTAGCGAGTGGCCTAAGAACTTCACTTGTGAGCCAGTAGCTAGGTTAAAGGCCTTTAATGGAGAAGTTGTGAGTGCCCCAGTTTTTAATGAAACAGCTAAAGATGCACGTAAGCCCATTACATCAAGTGCACTTTGACGTACGTTATCGCGAGCGACGGGTAAGTTCGCTAAGTTTAGATAAGCCAAAACGTCAGCATTTGCCGAACGAGTATCATCCAAACTACGTGTACCGTGGATCGGTAAGTCAATGGCCAATACTGCTACACCCGCTTTTGCAAGGTTGTAAGCGAACGCATAAGCGTTTTCTTTCGCGGAGGTGATGCCGTGTTGGTAGATCACAACATTAGTAGGATCAGAACCATTTGGCGTAAACAGTAAGAATTCGACGTCTTCTAATGATTTAACTTGAGGAACAGGTGAGTATTTGGTGATGACTCGCTCGCTATCAAGTGCAGAACCATCTTTAAGAGTCAGGTTTAAACCAATGAGTTTAAGCTGCTCTGTTTGACTCGTCGCTAATATACTTGCATCAATACCAGCAGCAATAAGTTGAGCGGCCATGTTCGCCTTTTCTGCACTATTACTTAGAGCATTTGAAACCTTAGCTAGGCTAGGCATAGCGGATTCAAACGGCTGAGTATTCCATTTGCTGCTGCTTGTTTCTAAGTAGTGAGGTAACTTAACCGACCCTTGACTTACATTGACATCTGCACTTGATGCATCGTACATCGCCCCAATAGCAAACTTGGCTTTAGCAATCTTAGTCGAGTCGCCGCCACCAATGTATTTATCAAAATCAGTGTCATTTGCTAATGCTGTTTTGAATGTTACTGCAGGAAGAAACGACATAGTGTAAGCGGCTTTTAGGTCAACCGAATTAGGGTTTGCACTGCCTTTCCATACACCATTTAGGTTCGCAGAAGCCAACCCAGTCGCTGTTGCTGCTTTTGTTGCGAAAAGCGAGCCGCCAACTGATTCGGTGGTAAACCACGTCGAGTAGATGATGTCTTTGGTATCAAGGCTAACCTTGCCGGCGGCATTCGCCCCTGCAAAGATTTGCTCTACACCCTGAGTTACTTTCTGAGCTTGAGCTAAGCTGCCGTCAGTATACGTTACTGAACTTGATTTCAGAGCCGCGTAGCTTGACGACATACCTACCGGGTCGCCATTAACATCGTTCAGTTCATTCGACAGTGCCAACACGTATTCGCTTGAAGCATCGAGTGAATCTTTAAATACAATAGTAAAGGCATCCGTTGCAGCGCTAGATAACACATTAAAGTGCGTACCTAGAGTCAACACGCCTGTAACCGTTGGTGGTGTTGTGGATGTGAGTGAACTGCTAAGTTTTAGAATGTAAACGCCGCCGGTCGCGACACCGTCGGCAAGACCGGTACCTTCGAAATTCATAACGATTGGCATCGAAGTAGACCAGCCATCCATTGTGTTCATTGCCGCAATTGGATTCGTTAACGAATCTTTACCACCCGTTGGTAACCCGAGAGTGCCATCCGTCGTGTCCATCAGAGCAAAGCTTGGCAGTGGAACCGCTTTGTTCGCACCACTTAGATGAAACTTAATACTCGTTGTGCGAGCCAGTGAATCTTGAATGTACTGCTCATATTTAACGGCAGTTGAGGCACCTGAACTCGAAGAGTCATCACCACAACCGGCAAGAAATATCGCCGAAGCAAGCAGCGAAACACTAAATAACTTTTTCATGTTTGAATTCCGTTTAGTTAAAGGTGTAGTTCAATTGAATTGCAGATAGGTAAGCGACTGCATCACCTGAAAACTCAAGCTTTTGACCCAGTTCGTTAGTTTCCGTGAAATCACCATCTTTACTTTGTACAAGTGCAAAACCAGCATCAATAGAAAGATCTGGGCTGTATTGGTAAGTCAAGCCAGTGCTGTACCAGTAACGATCGCTATCTGGGATACTTAACGTTGCTTGACCAGCTTGCTCGTCATAGGCAAGACCCGCCCTTAGTGTCCACTCTTGATTCAACTGATAAGTCGCACCCAACGAGTAGCGGTTGTTATCCTCGTAGTGTTCTGTCTTTTTAAAACACACACCATCTTTACAATCTGGACTGGTGGCTTTAAGTTCTTTAAAACTGCTCCAACCCGTTTGTTGCCAACCGTAGTGGATAGCCCACTGTTCGGTCAGTTGGTGGAAAGCCGATATTTCAATAATTGAAGGTAAGGTAATTTTTAAGCGGCCAGTCGTTGCAGTTGCGCTACCTTGTACGATTCCACCGGTGTAATCTTTGAAATCACCATCGTCAAAATCAAGGTCAACTTCCGAACGATAAGCGATAGAAAATCGATTGTTTTCATTCAATTCATATAAGCCACCCACATTCCAACCAAATGCGAATGTTTCACCAGTCATACTGATTAACTTCGTCGACGAAGGATCTCCAGTAACATTTGAAATAGCACCTTGGTGTCGGTTGAGTTCAGCTTCTGCATAAACAAGGTTTACGCCAGCACCAATGCTGAATTGGTCGTCGATTCTATACGCTACGTTTGGGTTTAAATTGACAGACATTAGTGATGTATCACCAGCTAGATCACCCGCGTAGATATCATCTGGGTAATCGGTAGCAACACCGTAGTTGGAAAACATACCAATGCCCCAAGCCCATTGCTCATTGATTGGGCTAATGTAGTAAGCACCAGGTACAATTTGAAGGGGAGCGACGTCTTTAGATGTCTGACTTTGTCCGCCAGAACCTGGAACATTGTTTTGAGTAATGTCTACTTCTGGATCAACGACAGAAACCGCGCCTGAAAATTGGGCTGTATCAAATAGGGTCATTGCAGCGGGGTTTCTCGCAAGTACACTCGCGTTATCGGCAACTGCACCTTCACCTGAGAATGCGCGTCCAAGGCCTGAGGCAGAGTGCTCAGCAACTTGGAAACCAGCCGCAAGTGAATTACATGCAAATAGTACAGAAAGCGAAACGAGAGAGCGTTGTATTGTTTTCATCCTTGACCCTCCTAGGGCATCAAATCTCATTCTTATTGTTGAAAACACACTGAGCATTGTTATTAGTGATGCTCCAATGTAAATGACATGTTAAATTCATGTTTCATGTAAAGTCAAAGAATGAGTTATCATTTTGTGAAGTTATAATTTTAAGGGGCGGGACTTTAACATTTATAATATGCATACAATCAATGGTTTATTCGTGGTTGGAGGTGTGACCAGAATGTTTATGCGCATTATC
>NZ_JBFRVX010000110.1:0-1434 GCF_041475345.1 Vibrio sp. 10N.222.48.A3
AGACATAAGTAGCTTGGTGCTTGAGGAAGCTGAAGGATGGAAAATCGGTATCTTGAAGAACGCAGCAAATACCGATGCGATTGTCGGGAAATACCCGAATATTGAATGGGTGAAAGTAGAATCCACTGAAGATGGGCTTAACCGACTGGATGATGAAACCCTAGATGGCATGATCGATACTGTCGAAGTCCTAAACTACCTCATTGATTCATTTGGTCATCGTGAGGTCGGAATTATCGGACGACTTGATTTTTTCCTTTCTCCAACCTTACACGTCATTAAGTCTGAACCTTTGCTTTATTCCATTGTGAATAAGGCGATTGAGAGCATTTCTGCTGAAGAACGTCAAAAGATATCGGCGAAGTGGGCAGCGCCAAAAGCGATAGAAAGAGTTGACTATGAATTGGTTTATACCATTTCAGGTTTTGCTTTGGTGATCGTTTTACTTATCGTTTTCTGGAATCGAAAACTCTCGAAACAAATAAGCATTGCCAATGATGCAACAGAGGCGCTTAAGAAGGCTCAGGAGCAGCTCTATAATATGCTTAACAGCTCTCCTATCGCCGCGAGTGTTGTGTTTGAAGAGAAAGTTCGTTATGCCAACGATACTGCGAAACGGCTGTTTGGGGTTGAAGGTCTTGATCTTGATTCTATCGATGTAGATTCTATTCATGACTCTTTATCCGTTCGGGATGATGTACATAAGGAGCTAATGCTCAATGGCAAGGTAGTAAACCGGGAGTTGGTGCTTAGAAAACCTGATGGAACCCGTTTCGTTGCGCTCGTCAGCTATTATTTGTTTGAGCTAGATGGCGAGATAGCCACGCTATTTTGGGCATTCGATATTTCAGAAATGAAGCGCCTTAATGAGCAATTAGAAGAAGAGAAACAGAGGGCCGATTTGGCGAGCCAAGCTAAATCGGAATTCTTAGCCAATATGAGCCATGAAATTAGAACGCCAATGAACGCTATTATTGGTTTGTCTTATCTGGCGATTGGCGAAATATCTAATCCGGTCGCTCGAAATTACATCGAGAAAGTGCACCGTTCGGGGCATTCACTGTTAAGCATCATTAATGACATCCTCGACTTCTCTAAGATAGAGGCGGGACAGCTTGTCATTGATAGCATCCCATTTGATCCCGTGACGACATTCCAAGATGTCATTGAGTTGATGGAACCCAAAGCGAATGAGAAGCAACTTAACTTGTCTATGTCGATAGATCCAGAGTTAAACACTCCGTTGATTGGTGACCCATTAAGGCTGTTCCAAGTAATACTTAACCTTGTTGGTAATGCGATTAAGTTTACGGAAACTGGCAGTGTCTCGTTAACTGTAGCCCTTGTTGAATCAGATGATAACAGTCTGACTATGAAGGTGATGGTGGCCGATACTGGCATAGGAATTTCTGATGAGAATCTACACAAGCTCTT
>NZ_JBFRVX010000111.1:0-7330 GCF_041475345.1 Vibrio sp. 10N.222.48.A3
GGATCATTAAGGATGTTGTGGGCTTCTTTCATTGCCTCCTTATAATTTATTTCCTTATGACTCATCATCAAATTGATTAATGAGCCTTTTTCACCGGTGGTATAGTCTTTAAAATACCCTCGATATTCCCCCGTTAATGACACTTTTAGAGCCGATTTACCGATACCAAAGGTTAAATAGTCACGGTCTGATTTAGATGGGTTCGGTTGTCCCAATAGGTTGATGGCTAAGCTTTCGGTGTATTTAGGGAGCGCTTGGTTGATGTGTTCTTTAAATTGGTTGTAGTCAAAATCTCCGTTTCTATTTTGATAACGTACGTCTTCATGAGGCAGAGCTTTGTCATTAAAGTAAGGGGTACTGTGTGGTGCAATGTTTTCGATGGTTTCAATGGCACTGTGTTTATTGACCTCTTTTGATAACCAGCTCTTCATCATCTGTTTTGGGTTATCGGTAAAAAGTTTGACATGAGTGCTCGCTCGGCTCAAATCGATGTAAGCGCGTCTTAAGTTCGTCAGTGCGCCTTTGCCTTTGAGAGTGGTAATGACGTACTGATACGTCGCTCCTTGCGCCATGTCCGCAGTTCTGGTGTAAGCGTAATCCCAATGCCCATCTTTGAGTTGGTTTGGATTGAGGTTTAACGTTTGCCCTTCTTTCGAAAGCGCGGTGATTTCTTCCTTGGTGGCACGGCTGATGGTGTATTCCACATTGGCTTTAATGCCTCGCGCTTTGTCGGTAAAGCGGGTCATGATTTTATCACCGGTTGAAAGCGGCTTTTCTGATTGAGCGAAGAGTGACGTGTATTTGTGGTCTTTGTTACGTGGCAAAAACGGTTTTGTCTTACCTGTATTCACGTCTTGAAGTGTCACCACTCCGTGCTCCGAATCAATGTGGGTAATGATGTCGTACTCTCCTTGCTTGGTGCTTAAAATGAGCCCTTTCTGATAAGGCATCATGGTGGCTAACTCTTCTTTGCTCTCACCTGTAGAGCGCAATCGGGTGGTGATGATGTTCTCTTGGCCTATCTCTTGTGTTTTCATCAGTCCGACACGAATGTGCTCAGTGATGTGGTCACGCTCATTATTCGTGTAAGCAATGATAAGCGTGTTTTCTCGCGTTTCGGGCGTACGGGCAAGGTAGTCCTGTGCTACAGCGTAAGGCAGCTTTTCGGTGGCAATAAGCTGTGCTTTGCTTTGGTCTTTCGCACTCTCATCGAGGGTGGAGATAATATGTTGCGTGCTACCGAGTGTATCAGGGCTTTGCTGAGAGAGTTTATCGAGGGCGCTGTGTGGCTGCTTATCCACAATGTTGTGTACGGCACCAAGCAGTATTTCATTCTTCTGACGAATGATGTCGGTCATAAAAGCCGTATCGATGAGTCCTTGTCTCATGCTCAATTCAAACGGTTTACCGGCATTAAGAGAAAGCAGCTGCTCTTTATCCCCAAGTAAGGTGGCTTTGGAGCCGCTTTGTAATACAAGGTCGGTGAGCTCTTTGGCTTGTTGGTTGCTGACCATGGAGCTTTCATCGAGGAAGAACAGCGTGTTTTTGTAGTCCTCTGGTAAGGTGATGCCACGTCTTAGGTCGGTCAGTAAGCTTTCCAGCGTTTGCGCTTGTATCCCTTTGCTTTCCAGTTCGCTGACGGCGGCGTGCGTTGGTGCAATACCTATGATTTGTGAAGGTGAGTGTTTACTGGCTTGGCTAGCGTGTTGAATCAATTCAATGTTGGATTCGAGTAGGGTGGATTTACCGGTGCCCGCTAAACCTTGCACGGCCACAAAACTGTCTTTGGTCGTTGAGATAAGGGTGATGCCGTCCTTTTGCCCTTGGGTAAGGCGAGGCTGTGCATCGAGATAATCTCTGACTTGTCTGTGGGTGGCAAACGGCTTGTGTTGATTTTTCCCTTGCTCAATGTTCCGCAAGATGTGCTTTTCGGTATCGAGCGCCGCTTGGGTGGTCCAGCGTGTGCCGTCGCTGTATTCGGCAGAGAGGGTGTCACTGCGCTTGGCGAGCTCTGTTTCAATTTGATCTTTGATTATCGGTTGATTGGCCTCTTCAAAAGCGTAACGGATCGCTTCGACGACTAACTCTTTTTGTGTAAACGCCGCTTCTTTTTCAGAAAGATGACTCAGGGCAAAGTTCAACGCTTTCTCTTGCAGTGGTGAATTTTGCTCTTTGTTTAAGAGAGTGAGGGCTTGCTGGATGTCGCTTTTGACGGTGATGGCGGTGGTGTCAGTCAGGTAGCGGTCGTTGACGCTTTGAGTGTGCATCACTCGCTCGATGGCAGAAAGCTTCACTTCGCTTTTCTCAAGCGCGGCCTGGGCTTTATCGGGGTTGTCGGTAAACACATCGATGCGCGCGCTTTTCTCGGTCAGATCATGGAAGAGCGCTTTGGAGAGCGTAAAGGTTTTGCCTGAAATAAGAGTGTGCGGCCTTGGTTCGATATGACTGGCGGAATGCACATAGTCGTATTTTAGTGGTGCGTCTTTCAGGGCTTCAGCGGGGATGGTTTTCGATTCGCCTTGCGTGTCCGTTAACGTCAGGGTTTCTTTAGATAACCCTGTGACCACGTAACGTTCATTGGCGTTCAACCCAGATGGAAAGTGCTTACTGGTGGTTATGAGGCGTTCACCTTGGTTAACTTGCAACGATTCAGGTTTAAAGACCTGCATGTTGAGGGCTTTGAATCCGGTGGAAGCGGGATCGAGGGTGTATTCTTGTCCATCGGTTTTGCTGAGTACATGGACTCGATTGTTTGTCTTATCCGATGTGGAAACCACTAACTCTTGAGGTTTTCCGTCTTCCCAATGGCGAAGGGTCATGCCCGGCTTGTAGTGTTGCGCTAACTCCTGTTGGGGTTTAGACAAATAATGAGGTTGCTGAGTCAACAAGGTGATGCCGCTGCGGGCAAGTTGACCCTGGTTCTGTAGAGAGGTCCGGATCGCGTCCGTCAATCGTCGTTGTTCAACGTGAGAAGTCGCCAGCACTTGTGTGTCTTCTTTGTTTGATAAGTAGGTATAAGCTCTGGCGAGGGTGCGCGTATCACTGTCGTGCAAGGCAACCTTACTGTCTATCTGTTTGCTGTCTACCCAAGAGTGCGAGACGACGTTGCCTTTGCGGTAAAGCTCGATGGCGTTATAGGCTTTAAAACCTTGGCGACTGGACGTGTTGTTCAGCAAGATGACTTTGCTCCCCGATCCCTTAGCTTTTGCGTTTAAAGCGATCAACTCATTCGCGCTCATTTTGTGGGCGCTGTCGACGAGAAGGACATCTTTGTTGGTCATTGGTAGGTCGGAGTGCAACAAACTATGGACAGAGTGACGATGCTCTTCTTGAAACCGGTGTTTTACCCAGGCTGCGACCGTATGACTTTCACGTTGGATGGTTTGGCTATGACGGTGTTTGTCTTTGGCGTTTTGTGACACTAAGTGGACACGTTTACCGACATGGTTGCCGACGTTCAATAGGTTTTGCGCGATTTGCTCACTGTTGCCAAACACATTGACCACATGAAACTGTTTGGTGGACTGGTAAATGTCCGCCACCTTTTGGCAGTTGCCTTGAGTGAGGGTCAGTTTATCTAACGTAGCGTCATTGACGGGAGTACGCATATGGTGCGTACGCCCTTTGCTGGCCGCCATTAACGCTTGTTCGGTTTTCAGCATGGTTTGAGTGGTGTATTGACCTTTCATGGAAAGGGGGAGAAGCGCCCCGTCTTTCACCCATTGGTCTGCGACCACTTTAAGGTCGATTGCATTGGCTTGTACGCCGCCCTTGGTAAACTCGGCCGCGGCTAATTCTATGATCTTTTGCAGTTTTAGTGCCGTGTTGTATTGCCCCAAGTGTTCAACGGCGCGACTAAACGCGTCTTTAGCGATTTGTTCAGGGTGATGCTCTTGTTGAGCGATGCCGAGGGCGTTTTTAACCAAGTCTTTGGGCTGATAGCCTTTGTTGCACACCGTTTGTTGCCAGCGAGTATTGAGCTCGGCCTCACTTTCGTAGGTTTTGGCTTTGCGAGTATCGAGTGCGGCTACATCTTTTGCCGCTTGCGTCCCCCCAAAATCTAAGGCTTGTTGGTCGAGCTGTTGTTTGCGAGTAGAAAACGTATCAAGGAGGATTTGAGGGAGGCCTTTGGCTTCAAATTGGCCGTTACCCAATCCTTGCATTTGATAACCCATTTGTTCGCTCTCTTTGGCAAGCTGACTCTGGTAAAGAGCGGTGTAGTACTTTTGGAAGTGGTAAATGCGCTCGCCTGTTCCATTGATGACGCCGCCTTTTTGTTTGAGAGAAGAGGCGAGTGTACGCAGTTGCCCTTCTTTGTCGCGCGTCATGTTTGCCGTCAAAGCGTGGGAATGGAGTTGTGGGTCGTTTTCACGACTGGTTTTATGGCGCACGACCGCAAAGGCCATGGATTCGGTATTGATGAACTCACGAGCGCCTTCGTCATTGATGTGCGTGGCTTGTGCTACGTCTTTTTCTAATTGCGAGAGCGCGAATTTGACCGCCGTGTTATGCGCATCGATTAAACGTGTGTCACCCCCGACGAGAGCAAGTACACTGACCGATTTTGGCGCAGAAAAGGTTAGGTCAAACCCCGATTTATGATCGTCGCGTTTGCCTTTGATGGTTTCATGGCCTAGGTGTCCAGATAAAACGGACTCTAACGTTTTTTGGTCAACCGGTTTACCGAGTAGGCCTGCTTCTTCGGCTAACTGACCATGCCAAAAGGTGTTTTCATTGGTACTGTTTTCTTTGAGGTAGTAGTTGTCGTTGCTGTCTTTTTCGAGAGAAATGTCAGGGGTCTCTTGGGTGTTTTCTTCGTTTAAGTAATACTTGGCGGCGCCAGAGGCGGATTTAAGAGGGCTAATGGACATCATAAGGTGTTCTCCTTTTTTTGGGGCGCAGCAAAGCCGCCACGTCAGCGGAATGCCGGTGAGTTGGGTGTGGTACGAATGGGTTAGCGGACGGCGTTGATGTGAATGAAAGGGTGGTAAAGGGTTTTTACAGGGGAGGGTAAGATTGTGTTCGGTCTCTAAATGTTCCTTGATGTTTCATTTCGTGTGGTTAATCGTACATCTCGCCCGTTTCTGCTTGTGTCATGGACGCCTCTTCGGTTTCTCGCTGTAGTGCATTTTGTGTGTTTTCAGCGAGCTGTTGGTTTTGGGCAGCGTTATTGGTCGGGTTTTCCTTTTTCGGTGCTTTGGCAAGGGTTTGTTTTTGATGGGTTCTGGTTTGCTGCTGCTCTTCTTCGTTTTCATAGGTACTTTGCTGAATGGCGAGTAATCGGTTTCTTTGGGTTTCATCGAGTTCATGCAAAGCAATTAACTCATGAAAAATCAAGGCTTGGTCGATACTCTCCATTGCTTTCCCGCCTGGTAGGTTGCGTTTGATGAAGGAGGGTTGGAGATTGCTCATGCGGTCGTACTTCAGTTGCAGCTTAGTGATGAGCATGGAGTTAGGGGTGCGTAAGTAACACTCTAAATCATCCAAACCTTGGATTTGGGCAGGAGAAACCACAGGACGCGTTTTGTTTTGGTGGCCAAGTGAGACACCGTCACGCAGTGCGTTCGCCCCGTAAGAAATATTTTCTCGTGAGATATCGATTTCTTGCTCACCAAGATCATCCGAGGAAATGGTGGCCATCGCTTTTGAAGGGGCGCGGAAGAAAAAGCGCGTGTTGAGCAAATCAAAAATGACTCTCGCCGCGTTGCGCCCGTAAGTGGTTTCTAATTGAGCGTAAGATTGCAAACCCAGTAAATAACATCCTCCAAATTTACGCACTTCAGAAATAATGTGCGTGAGTTCAGGCAGTTTATGTAACGTAGGCATTTCATCGATGATCACCCAAATTCGGCGGTCGTCATCGGGCTCCATTCCTAGAATGGCGTTGGAGGCAATCGCAAGCCACATCGAGATCAGTGGTCTGAGTGCGGTGTGTTGTCTTGCGTTACTCGATAGGAATAAAAATCCTTGCTGGGATTCATCTTGCACCCAATCTGTGATCGAAAATGGCGCCCGTTTATGGTGGCCTTGTGCGTCTTTTTCATCCAAACCATGTAAGTAACGTAATGACTTAATGTAAGTCGCTAGTACCGATTTGATGGAGATAGCTGTCTTCTCGATACTTTTCGAGACGAGGGAGCTAGCTTCGGTGTCTTTTAAGTGTTCACCTAGCGTGGAAAGCTCCGACGTTAAGATAATGTGCAGCAAATTTTCAATGGTACATTTGTGTTTGTCATCGATCATCATTTGATAGGTGGTTGCTGCGAAAATGGTTCGTGCGGAATCCACCCAAAACGGGTCGCCTTCGCCGTGTTGCGGAATAAGCGCGGCCGCGAGCGATTCAAAGTCAGGGGCTTCTTTGGCATCACTCCAAATATCCCATGCAGCGCAACGCTCATCGAAGGGATTTAAAATCACGTCTTTATGAGGGTCATAGAATTTACTGACAAAATCGCAGCCTTTATCGTAGATGATGGCTTTATCGCCTCGCGCCCGTATCCAGCGCAATAACTTGCGAATCGCAACGGATTTACCTGCGCCTGTGGTGCCGTCAATCATTAAGTGCTTGACCTCAAACCTATCAACAAAAAGCTTGTGACCATCGAGTGCAAAAGGAGAGAGTTTTTTCTTCTTTTTCAGCTCTGCGGTGACGGCTTTAGGCTCAGCCAATTGAAAGCCGCGAATGTGGTTATCTTCGCTTTGCTCTTGCCCTTTTCTCTTAAACCAGTGGTTGATAATCACAAACAGCACGGTGGAAGTGGCCACAGAGACCAGTAGGCCACTGAACAGGGCTTGCAGCAATTCTTGGTAGCACTGTGACAAGATGGGGTTTTGCAGTTGTTGGCCAAGGGTGCTGCTGTAGCGTTGATCTTCCCATTCGACCACTACGTTGCGCTTTAGGCTAAAACCTAATTTGTTGAAGAGCCAAAATAGACTGTAGTAGTAGGCACCGGTTAATGTGCTGGCCGAGGTGAGGAGGTAAGTAGTGATAAGCCCGAGCAAGGCCGCGAAGATATTGAGGTACTTGATTGTGGTTACGTTCACTTGCCACCACATTCGAATGTTATGGAAAGTGATTTGACCACCACGAGTCGTAGACATAGAAAAACTCCTTGTGAAGGAAAACAAAAAAGCGCCCACACTGAGTGAGGCGCTTTTGTTCGGTAGAATGAAATCAGGAATAAGGTGACAGGTTACAAAGGAGGTGTATTACGAGTGCCAAGGCTAAGGGACGACAGAATTGTTTGGTGCTCGCATTAAGATTGACCAGTTTCAAAACGTTTTTGGACATAAACAATTTAGACCTATAGCTCTAAATCGTTTATACAAG
>NZ_JBFRVX010000112.1:0-21968 GCF_041475345.1 Vibrio sp. 10N.222.48.A3
AATTTGAATACGAAATTGAAAAAGTTAGCTATGAAGATGGTGCCAAGGTGTACTTCAAGAATGGCGGCTGGGTGATCGCTCGTTTCTCAGGAACAGAGCCGTTACTACGAATCTTCGCAGAAATGGAAGATAAAGACACTGCAGAACGTGTTCTTCAAAAAGTGAAAGACTTCCTCTCTCTATAGACTTATAGAGTGCAGCAGTTTTGAATGGGACTTAACAAACCACTGCCTTGTTAAAGCCTATAGGTGAAGAACTCTTGCCCAGTACTCTGTATCAAAGTGCTGGGCTTTTTTACGAATGCATTTTACTTTTCGGCAGAACGATACTTACTGCGTATCATTAAAACGCCAACACACCTTTGGTATCTACTTTGACGGTGACTGGCATACCAACACCTAGAGCCTCAGAAGACGTTGCTAACAGTTTCTGACCGTTAGCTTCAATCACATAGCGACAGTGGTCGCCCATAAATTGTTGTTCCAACACTGACAGGTTACTGTCGACATCATGACTCGCCACTATATGCTGTGGTCTTAGTAACAACGCACATTCCGCTCCCACTTCGATCTGAGTTTGTGCTTTCGCTTCTATCAGACCCAAGCTCGTTTCAAATTCATTATCTGAAATACGCTTTGCATTCAAGTAGCTACCACCACCTAAGAAATCAGCAACAAACTTACTCGATGGGTGGAAGTACAACTCAGATGCAGAACCATATTGCTCAATCACACCATGGTTCATTACCGCCATTTTATCTGAAAAAGCGAATGCTTCTTCACGGCTGTGCGTTACAAAAATAGCAGTAACACCCTGCTTTTTAAATATTTTACGAATCTGAGAGATCAACTCATGGCGAACTTGAGTATCAATATTTGAGAAGGGTTCATCCAATAACAATAAGTCCGGCTTGTACGCTAAAGAACGAGCAATCGCTACGCGCTGCTGTTGACCACCAGAAAGTTGATGTGGGTATCGGTCACCGAATTCATCTAAGTGAACTAGCTCCAACATCTCTTGAACTTTCTCTTTCTTTTGCTGTTCAGAAAGACCTTTGAGGCCAAAGCAGATATTCTGGTTTACCGTCAAGTGCGGAAACAGGGCGTAATCTTGAAAGATCATTCCGATGTTTCTCTGCTCAGGTGGTAACCAGTTGTCTCCATCGTCGATGGTTTGACAGTTCAAGCTCATGACGCCACTACTCAATGGAAGCAAGCCGGCAATCGCTTTCAGCAGCGTAGTCTTACCACAACCACTGGCACCAAGCAGACAAACAATTTCACCATGCTCAACTTCTAAAGAAAGAGATTCCAAAATAGTTTGGGACTCGTACTTACAAGTCAGATCTTTAATTGATAATGCACAACTCATTAGTGTTTCTGCTCCAAGGAACGGTTTACGATAATCAGAGGAATTAAGCCCACTAACACCAATAATACAGCAGGCATCGCCGCCAACTCTAGGTGCTCATCTGAGGCATAGTTATAAACATAAGTCGCCAATGTTTCGAAATTGAAAGGGCGTAGCAGTAATGCTGCATTTAACTCTTTCATTGATTCGATAAATACCAATAATCCGGCGATCAATGCGCCTCGTTTAATCAAAGGTAAATGAACATGACGTAACATCTGGTTGGTATTGCAGCCCATTGTTTTAGATGCCATATCCAATGAAGGAGAAACTTTACTCAAGCTACTTTCAATGCTGCCAATTGCAACCGCTGAAAAACGCACGACCATGGCAAAGATAAGTGCAAACATAGAACCAGAGAAGATCAAACCTGGTCCTGTCCATTCCATCACTTTTGCAATATCGTTGACTAAGTGATCCATAAACAAAACTGGGACCATCACACCAATGGCTAACACGGTGCCTGGAACGGCATAGCCCATGGAAGCGATACGCATATAAGCCTGATTTTTCTTACTTGGGCTAACACGTTGATTGAAGTTCACAATCAAAGCAATAACGACACCAATAATTGCAGCAACTACCGAAACATAAAGGCTATTAACGGCATACTCTCTAAATTCAGGGGTCCAGCTTTGAGCAAAATATTTGTAGGCATAAATCATTAACTGGGCAAGAGGGAACAAGAATGCGACACACACCAACCCCCAACACCAAAACAATGCTAACCACTTCTTCCAACCGGAAAGGTCGTAACGAAAATCTTCACGACTACTGAATTGATTCTGGAATAATTTCTGTTTGCGACGGCTATAGCGCTCTGAACTCAATAGTAGGATCACGATAATCAGCATAATCGCCGATATTTTCGCAGCAGCCGTTAAGCTTGAGTAACCTAACCAAGTATCGTAAACCGCAGTCGTTAAGGTATTGACTGCAAAGTAACTTACGGTACCAAAGTCACCAATGGTTTCCATTGCAACCAGTGATAGCCCGACCGCCATTGATGGACGAACAAGCGGCAAGGAAATACGACGAAAGCTTTCCCAAGGTGAACACTTTAACAACCGAGCGGATTGCAATAAGGAGACGTTTTGCTCCATAAAAGCCGCGCGGCATAGCAAATAAACATAGGGGTAGAGAACAAGTGACAGAACAATAATAGCTCCGAACAAGGTTCTAATGTCTGGGAACCAGTACTCTCCGGGCCCCCAACCTGTTAAATCTCGTAGCAGAATTTGAACAGGACCTGCAAAGTCGAACCAATCGGTAAAGATATACCCGACAATATAGCCTGGCATTGCTAATGGCAGCACTAACGCCCACTGTAAAACGCGCTCTCCTGGAACACGGCACATTGCCATAATCCAAGCTGACGGAATACCAAAAGCCAAAGACAGGAATAAGGTTCCTATGACTAAAACCACCGTATTATAAGTATAGGTGGGCATTACTGTGGACATAAGATGAGAAAATAGCTCATCAGTTTCTCCAACAGCAGTCGTAAAAATCGCTAAAATCGGTAAAACCAGCAATACAGCAATGATGCAGCTACTGGTGTTCCATAAATAATTCTTTTCTTTCATCGCCTAACTACAACGAGGCTTAATGAAACACAAATGCATTTGCAAATACATCTCATGTCCTTTTAATGGGGGGTTATTTATACCCATATACTGTAATGACTTCAAGGTGAGATGCTCATAACTCTGGGGATTAACGGGGAGCTTTGTATCAAAAAGTGATTTTCCAAAACAAAACAACCCCAAGTTACCGAAATGGCGACTTGAGGCTGTCATTTTACTTGGGCCGAAGCCTACAGTAAAAAATTATAGATCGAACTTAACTTCGTCTAGTAGCTTGATTGCAGCTGCGTGGTGGTCAGCAATCTGGTCTAGAGAAATTGTATCAGCTTTGAATTCACCCCAAGAAGCAACAAGCTCTGAAGGTTTAACATCAGCTTTAACTGGGTATTCGTAGTTCACTTCTGCGTACATGCCTTGCGCCACGTCACCAGATAGGAATTCCATTAGCTTAACCGCGTTCTCTTTATTTGGAGAGAATTTAGCCATTGCCATACCAGAGATATTTACGTGAGTACCAGTTGTCTCTTGGTTAGGGAAGTTAAGGTAAACAGCGTCAGCCCAAGCTTTTTGCTCTTTATCGTTAACCATCTTACCTAGGTAGTAGCTGTTACCAAGAGAAACGTCACATAGACCTTCTTTGATCGCTTTAACTTGTGCACGGTCATTACCTTGAGGCTTACGTGCTAGGTTTGCTTTTACGCCTTCTAGCCATTCTTTCGTTTCAGCTTCACCTTTGTGAGCAATCATCGAAGATACTAGAGAAACGTTGTATGGGTGCTTACCACTACGTGTACAGATTTTACCTTTGAATTCTGGCTTAGCTAGATCAGCGTAAGTGAAATCTTCACCTAGACGACCAACACGGTCACGAGAAGAGTATACGCTACGTGTACGAGTTGTTAGAGCGAACCACTCGTTAGCTGTGTCTTGGTACTGAGCTGGGATATTCTTTTCTAGAACATCACTTTCTACAGCTTGAACTAAACCTTTTTCAGTTAGCTCAGATAGACGGCTGATATCAACAGTTAATACCACATCTGCTGGGCTGTATTCGCCCTCTTGAGCTAGCTTCTCTGCTAAACCTTTCTTAGCAAACTTAACATTCACCTCGATGCCTGTCTCTTTTGTGAACTCATCAAACATAGGTTCAACAAGGAAAGGTTGACGGTAAGAGTATACGTTTACTTCTTCAGCAGCGATTGCAGCCGTTGGTGCGATTGCGCTACATGCTAGAGCTGAAAGAGTTAGCAATTTTTTCATTGGTAAAGTCCTTTATATCGAAATGATAATCTATATCAGTTGCGTTATTATATTTATTAAAATATTAATTTCAATGATAGAGCACAAAAAAACCTGCTCATGAGAGCAGGTTTCAAGTGGGTAATATGTAAATATTTGTAAATTATGGATTAATACATAATGTTCTATTTTACAGACACAAACTCTGGATAGGCGCCGACACCACAATCGTGCATGTCCATACCTTCAAGTTCTTCATCTTCAGTTACTCGGATACCGATTGTTGCTTTAAGCACTGCCCATACCGCTAGGCTAGCACCGAATACCCATGCAAAGATTACTGCTGCACCCAATAGTTGAGCACCAAACGTTGCATCAGCATTGCTTAGTGGCACAGCCATTAGACCGAAGAAACCACACACACCGTGTACCGATATAGCACCTACTGGATCATCAATCTTAGCTTTGTCTAGAGCGATGATGCTGAATACAGCCAATGCACCAGATACCGAACCAATCGCTACAGCAAATAAAGGTGATGGTGATAAAGGATCTGCAGTGATTGCTACTAGGCCAGCTAACGCGCCGTTAAGAATCATTGTTAGGTCAGCTTTACCCCAAGTCGTTTTACATACTAGTAGTGCTGCGATAGCACCTGCTGCTGCTGCTGCGTTGGTGTTAAGGAAGATTTGGCCAACCGCTGTCGCGTTCTCAAAGTCAGAAACCATAAGTTGAGAACCACCGTTGAAACCGAACCAACCAAACCAAAGGATAAATGTACCTAGCGTTGCCAGTGGCATGTTTGAACCTGGAATCGGGTAGATCTCACCGTTCTTACCATATTTACCTTTACGAGCACCCAGCAGAAGAACACCCGCTAAGGCTGCTGAAGCACCAGCCATATGTACGATACCTGAACCAGCAAAGTCACTGAAGCCGGCTTCTGATAGGAAACCACCGCCCCAAGTCCAGTAACCTTCCATTGGGTAGATGAATGCTGTTAGCACGACAGAGAAGATAAGGAATGACCAAAGTTTCATTCGCTCAGCAACCGCGCCAGATACCACAGACATTGCTGTTGCAACGAAAACGACTTGGAAGAAGAAGTCTGATTCTAATGAGTGGTCTGCACCTTCACCTTGAGTACCAATCAGAGTACCAAATGACGGTAACCAGCCACCTTCGCCGTTATCGACATACATAATGTTGTAACCAACGACTAAGAAAGTCGTACAAGCAATCGCGTACAAACAAATGTTCTTAGTTAAAATTTCTGTGGTGTTCTTTGAACGAACTAGACCAGCTTCAAGCATTGCGAAGCCTGCAGCCATCCACATGACCAACGCACCTGAGATGAGGAAGAAAAAAGTGTCTAGTGCGTAACGTAGTTCCGTTACTGTTGTTGTAAGTTCCATATTAAAGTCTCCAGTCCTTGTAATTCTTTAAAGTGCTTCAGCATCCATTTCACCAGTACGAATTCGTACGGCTTGGCTTAGGTCATACACAAAAATTTTGCCATCGCCGATTTTTCCGGTGTGCGCCGCTTGGCTAATCGCTTCAACAACTCGGTCAACATTTTCAGCTTGGGTTGCAATCTCTAGCTTTACCTTGGGTAGGAAGTCCACCTGGTACTCTGCACCACGATACAATTCAGTGTGCCCCTTCTGACGACCAAAGCCTTTCACTTCAGAAACCGTCATACCTTCAATACCCACATCAGAGAGCGCTTCGCGTACATCGTCTAATTTGAATGGCTTTACAATGGCATTTATTAATTTCATATTCTTTCCTTAAATTCTTCACTTAATCCGTTAATACTCTTATTACAATCCAAGTAGCGTGCCATAAATTTAAGTTGTTGATTTTAAATAAAATAGAAACAATACCGTTTTAGAAACGAAAAAGGCCGCACCAATGTGGTGCGGCCTTTTCACTATCTTAATGCGTTGCACTGTCGTTGCTCTAGTTTTGGGCAACGAAACTTTCACGATGCAAAATCATTAGCAACTAGTAACCTAAAAAATCAATCCAACGTTCGATGAGCAACTCGAAATCGTCAATTCCGCAGCTTGCTTCGCTTTCACAATTATAGAAATCGAACTCACTACCCTCTTCCATCTCTTGTTCGTGCCCTAGCACATTTTCTTGAATCGTTACGTCGTCTTCATTGATCGCTAGGCTGATCTCTTTGCCTAGTAGCGTCACTTCATTGCTCAGATCTTGTCGAGATTGCTCAATCAACGCCATCACATGATTCAGTTTCTGCTTATCTTTCCCGATCTCTTCTTGAAGCCAGCGGCCAACAATTTCATGACCCATGCTGCACTTTACATAGTACTCGCCCATTAAAGTGTTTCGTGTAAATTCAAATTCCATAAAGGCTCCGTGCACTAATGACAGATAGGGTAAAAAATGAGGCGAGAGTATATAGCGAAGTCATCAAGAGATCGAGTCGCTCGTAAACTAACATTCAGACATAAAAAAACGCCTACCGAAGTAGACGCTCTATCATTTGGGTTCCTCTAAATAGTTGGAGTTGCAGCTAGGCGACAAGTACGTTCATCCCTATGAGCATAGAAGCTCTATGTGACTAGGGCGGCCGGCGCTCCGGTGAACGTACGCAGTCAACAACACTGCAGCTACAAATATAACGAGGAACTAAGCTGGTTCTTGGAAGATAACTGTGTCTGCTTTATCCGTGTACTGACCCATTTTATGGAAGTTCAAGTAACGGTAAGTATCGGCAGCGGTTGCATTGATCTTCTCAGCGTACGCTAAGTACTCTTCTTTAGTTGGGATACGACCAAGAATCGCACCAACAGCAGAAAGTTCAGCAGAAGCTAGATAAACGTTCGCACCATTACCTAAACGGTTCGGGAAGTTACGAGTAGACGTAGACATAACCGTCGAAGCATCAGCAACACGAGCTTGGTTACCCATACATAATGAACAACCCGGAGTTTCAATACGAACCCCAGCACGACCGAAGATGCCGTAGTAGCCTTCTTCTGTCAGTTGGTCTTTATCCATCTTAGTTGGCGGAGCAACCCATAGGCGAGTATTTAAAGAGCCATTAAACTCTTCTAGCATCTTACCTGCAGCACGGAAGTGACCGATGTTGGTCATACAAGAACCGATGAACACTTCTTGAATCTCAGTGCCTTGAACGTCAGAAAGAAGACGAGCATCATCTGGATCGTTTGGCGCACATAGGATTGGTTGATCGATGTCAGCAAGATCAATCTCGATAACGTGCGCGTATTCCGCATCTGAATCAGCAGATAGCAACTCAGGGTTCGCTAACCACTCTTCCATTGCCGTGATACGACGCTCAATCGTACGAACATCACCGTAACCTTCAGCGATCATCCACTTAAGCATAACGATATTCGAGTTCAGGTACTCATCGATAGACTCTTGAGATAGCTTAACCGTACAACCAGCCGCAGAACGCTCAGCTGATGCATCTGAAAGTTCAAATGCTTGCTCAACAGATAGGTGCTCAACACCTTCAATTTCTAGTACACGACCAGAGAACTCATTGATCTTTCCTGCTTTCTCTACCGTTAGTAGACCTTGCTTGATGCCGTAAAGCGGAATTGCATGTACTAGGTCACGTAGTGTGATACCCGGTTGCATTTCGCCTTTAAAGCGAACCAAGATAGATTCAGGCATATCAAGAGGCATAACGCCTGTTGCCGCAGCAAATGCTACCAAACCAGAACCAGCAGGGAATGAAATACCTAGAGGGAAACGAGTATGCGAGTCACCACCTGTACCTACAGTATCAGGAAGAAGCATACGGTTTAACCATGAGTGGATAACACCATCACCCGGACGAAGTGAAACACCCGCGCGGTTCATGATGAAATCAGGCAGTGTATGGTGAGTGTTTACATCAACTGGTTTCGGGTATGCAGATGTGTGACAGAAAGACTGCATCACAAGATCCGCAGAGAAGCCAAGACAAGCCAGATCTTTCAGCTCATCACGCGTCATAGGACCCGTAGTATCTTGAGAGCCCACTGTCGTCATTTTAGGTTCGCAGTACTGACCCGCACGCACACCTTCAACGCCACACGCTTTACCTACCATCTTCTGAGCTAATGTGTAGCCTTTATCAGAAGCAGAAGGATCGATTGGTTTAGCAAACAGATCGGTTTCAGCTAGGCCTAGAGCATCACGAGCACGACCCGTTAGGCCACGACCAATGATCAGTGGAATACGGCCACCAGCACGCACTTCATCAAGAAGTACTTTGCTTAGCTCAAAGTTTGAAATCACAGAACCGTTCTTGTGAACAACACCTTCGTACGGGTAGATATCAATGACATCGCCCATGTTCATGTCTTGTACGTTCAGTTCAATGGGTAGTGCGCCTGAATCTTCCATTGTGTTGTAGAAGATTGGTGCAATTTTACCACCCAGACAAACACCGCCAGTACGCTTGTTTGGTACGAATGGGATATCTTCACCCATGAACCAAAGTACTGAGTTTGTTGCCGATTTACGTGAAGAACCTGTACCAACAACATCACCAACGTAAGCCAGTGGAATGCCGTCTTTTTGCATTTCTTCAATTTGATTGATTGGACCAACGCTACCCTGTTCATCAGGAGTAATGCCATCACGTTCCATCTTCAGCATCGCTTTCGCGTGCACTGGGATATCAGGACGTGACCATGCATCAGGCGCTGGTGATAAGTCATCAGTGTTAGTTTCACCGGTAACTTTAAATACTTTAACGGTGATCTTTTCCGCTACTTTGTTTTTCGCTGTAAACCATTCAGCATCAGCCCAAGATTGAAGTACTTGTTGTGCTGAAGCATTACCTGCTTTCGCTTTATCTTCTACATCGTAAAACGCATCGAACATCAGTAGAGTATGAGACAGGGCTGTAACTGCGATTGGAGCAAGCTCAGCATCGTCTAACAGAGACACTAGAGACTCGATGTTGTAACCACCTTGCATAGTACCAAGCAGTTGTGCAGCTTTTGCTTTGCTTACTAGTGGAGAAGCTACTTCACCTTTAGTGATAGCCGTAAGGAAGCCAGCTTTTACGTAAGCAGCTTCATCTACACCCGGTGGAATGCGATTTTCTAGTAGGTCAAGAATGATTTCTTCTTCACCTTGAGGTGGATTCTTTAGAAGTTCAACTAGGCCAGCGACTTGCTCAGCATCTAGTGGTCTTGGGACAACTCCCTCGGCAGCACGTTCTTCGACGTGTTTACGGTAGGCTTCAAGCACGACTTTTTTCCTCTCATTGCGGTTCACTTCTTACCTTCATAATTATTAGTAAAATTAAGAAGCGAACATCCTTGGAAACTTGGCTCTCCATTGCCATTTTTGTCATTCAATTTGTATTGATGAGCGGCATCATAGAGGCCAAACTGTGGGCGGTAGAATAGCAAATTTAACGTTAAATTAAAATCTTATCATTTTGACCAACATAGCAAGTTAAGACGAAAGTCCCACTATTTTTGCCTATTTACGCAGTTAAACGGTGACTCTACGCATGATTATTTGTAGGAAGTACCGACAATCAGATACACCGAATCAAAGTTATCTTCGGTTCGACCATAAGCTAATATGATCGGCCCGATGGGTGAGTCGACACCCGCAAAAACAGAGCCTGCAGTATACATTGGAGCTTCATCCAGTTTTAAGTCATTGTTCGACCAAACACCACCATGTTCAATAGAGGCGCCCACGTAGAACGGTGATTCAAAGAGGCCGAAGTCATTTTCAAACCACTTATAACGGTAGATCAAACTGGTGTAAGCTAAGTTCTGACCGATCAAACTATTTCTTGGAATACCGGATAGATTGAGGAACCCTCCTAGCTCTTTCGGATCAATCGGAAAGACTGAGTTTTTACTTTCTACGATGCCGTAATCAACCTTTGCGACTAAAGTATGCTTTTCAATGCTTTGTGCTGCCATAAAATTGGCCGAAAGTTCAAAGACTGTATCACTCTCAGAAGAGAAATCTGAACCACCATTAGAGCTTTCATTCTCAAAATCGTCATGAGAGATAAGGTACTCTAAATCGACAAAATAACCTTCGGTAGGAAGACTGAAGTTATCTAGTGTATCCAATCTATAACTGGCAAAGGCACCAATACGTTTATAGCCACCACTTCCTAGTGAAGGTAATGATGCCACCTCAATACTGCCATCTGTATAACGTGCACCAAATTTCAGTTCTTGCCACAATGTCGGTTGATAGCCCAATGCAAATTCACTCAGATACTCTTGATAAGACATTGGTAAGTAGTCTTTGGTTGCATCCAGTGTAGGTTCTCCAATCTCGCCGATTCCTGCTGGCAGGTTTCGATTCTGGTTGCTGTAAGCAATAGACACAGATGTGAACAACTTTTGACTCGAAAAGAATGGTGAGAAGAGTTCCGCCTCAATGCGTTTGTCAGTACCCATCTCGATATTAGTTCTTAGCTCTGCACCATGCTTATTAATATCGGTAAAGTTGGCAGAGACACCGAGCGAATACTGGCTGGTAGTCGAGAAATCATCTTCAAGAAAAAATCGAAAATTGAGATAGTTGGGACCCCAAGATTTTTCGTTCACATCGACCAGCAGTTGATCCTCGCCATCAACATTTTCAAATTCATAAGTAACCAACTCGAACCGATCTAAAGCATAAAGATCTTTCACTTTAGATTCGATTTCACTGGTTTTAACAACCTGACCAGAATCGAGGTTTAAACGATTTTCGATCAACTTATCTGAATAGTGGGTGTTGTTGTTAATAATAACTCTATCAACGACAGTCTGGTCGCCATGTTTTAGCTGCTTTCGAGCTTGCTGTTTATGATCGATATACTTTTGATAGTCTGCGTTAGAGAGAGCCAACTTAGAAAGCTGATCCGTATACTGCCTTGTTGCTTCGTATCCAGCATGATAAGCCGTCGGCATTTTATCGAACTCGGTGGTCTCCATTTGCCCAACATCAGGACGTAGGAAAAAATCATCGTCTGTTAACGTCGCGGCTTGCTCTTGAGTGCTGCGTTGAACAAGGTAATTAGAGAGTTGGTCTGCTGCGGCTAAAAAGTTAGTGAAGTCTTCTTTGCTTTTGTAGTTAGTACTGATATCAATCGCAATAACTATGTCAGCACCCATCGCTCTAGCAACATCAACAGGCATGTTATTAGTGACACCACCATCGACCAACATTCGCCCATCAACTTCATAAGGAGGAAGTGCTCCAGGTACTGACATACTCGCCATCATCGCATCAACAAGGTGACCATGATCGATCACGACTTCTTCAAGGTCGATAATATCGGTTGCGACAGAGCGATATGGAATAGCGAGGCTGTCGAAAGAATCGAGGGGAGATAAATTACCAGTGGTCTCGCGCAGAATACGCAACATATTCTGACCTTGAACCACACCTTTTCTGGCTTTGATTTCGCCCCAACCTAAACCGAGATCGGTATTCAGTTGATAACGGTCTTCATATTCTTTGTCTCGCACACGGCGATCACTACGGTCAACGCGATCGCGATAACCACGATTCCAATCAACCGTATAAATAAAGCTCTCGATCTCATCTGCGCTCATCCCTGTCGCATAAAGACCACCAACGTATGCGCCCATGCTGGTACCGGTAATGTAATCAACCGGAATTTGCATCTCTTCTAGGGCTTTAAGCACACCGATGTGAGCTGCACCTTTTGCCCCACCACCAGCAAGAACGACAGCAACGGTTGGCCTTTTATGAGCTTCTTTAAGTTCAACATGTTCTGATGAATCAACCTGTGCTGCAGTAGCGGCAAACAGTTGAAAACTGATCACAGTACCGACAATACCCAAGCTACTCACTAACCAACGAGAAATCATTATCTAAACTATCCTTGTCATTCTTTTCTGTTATGACTTTACCACTGAAAAAGCTTCTTTAGCCACTGTTTTGGTTGACTTTCACAGCCCTTTTTAATGCTGCCACTTTTATCCCAGACCGGCAATTTGACTGTACCACCACAATCAAACTCTAACGCCCCTTCAGAAGTTCGAGTAAAGCTAGCGGTCGCAATTCCTGTTGGCCAAGGCAGTAATAGTTGTTCAGGCGTTCTTTGCTTCAGATAATCGGCATAGACACGCAACGCACCGCTAGAACCGGTTAGTTTAGTCGGTTTATTATCATCTCGGCCTAACCAAATCGTCGTGACTTCACGACCATCAACACCAACAAACCAACTATCTCGACTGTCATTACTTGTGCCCGTTTTACCAGCTAACCCAGCCCATGCAAATTGACCTTGTAAGAAACGACCTGTACCTTCCGATACACCCCGCTTCATCGCATAGGTTGTTAACCAAGCTGCTTGCTGGTCAACGCTTTGCGATACACGAGGAATCGATTGATACAGAACCTCACCATCATTATCAATAACCGAACGAAGCGCAGACAAAGGCGCAATGCGACCAGAGTTGGTAATGGTTTGGTACATCTGAGCAACTTGGAACGGAGTCAGTGAGAACGAACCCAAAAACATCGACGGTACTGGGCGAATTTCGTTTTTATCGACACCCAGTTTTCCAATGGTATCTGAGACGCTATCAATGCCTAACTGCATCCCCAAGCGAACCGTTGGTACGTTGTAAGACTTAGAAAGCGCCACATACAAGGGTACATCGCCACGGAACTTACGATCGAAGTTTCTTGGGCTCCATACGCTACCCTTACTGCCTTTCAAGCTCAGTGGCGTGTCCTTCAATGTTGTCGCCAACGTATACTTCTGAGGTTGCTCTAATGCGGTTAAGTAGATGGCAGGCTTAACCAAAGAACCAATAGGGCGACTCGCGTTCAAAGCACGGTTAAAACCATCGTAACCGGTACGTTTACCGCCGACCATCGCTCGAATTTCACCAGTATTGCGATCCACGGCAATAGCTGCGGCTTCCAGTTTGTTACCTGCCGTTTTCGATAAATCAGGCACTTTACGAGCAATCGACTTTTCTAACTTGTCTTGGGAAACGGGATCCAGAGAGGTAAAGACTCGAATCCCTTTTTTCGCTTCAAATCGATCGCCTACATACTTCTTAAGCTCAATGTTTACTTGCTGGAAGTAAGCTGGCTGACGACTAGCAATACGTGGGTTGTCTTGAATATCCAAATCACGACTCGCCGCTTCTTCGTATTGTCGCGGAGTTAATATGTCTTGCTGCATCAATAAGCGAAGAACCAGATCGCGTCGAGTCTTAGCACGCTCAGGGTAACGAACCGGATTGTAATACGACGGTCCTTTCACCATACCCACCAGCAATGCTAGTTGATCGATGCGGAGCTCTTGAATAGGTTGACCGAAATACAAACGAGACGCTAAACCGAAGCCATGAATCGCTTGCCCACCATTTTGACCAAGGTAAACCTCGTTTAAGTAAGCCTCTAGAATACGGTCTTTGCTGTAACGATGGTCCAAGATAAGCGCAATGTAGGCTTCACGAACCTTACGCCACAATGTACGCTCACTGGACAGGAATAGGTTTTTTGCCAACTGTTGTGTCAGCGTGCTACCGCCCTGTACCGTTCGCCCAGCTTTGACGTTAACGACCATTGCACGAGCGATTGCTAATGGCGATACCCCATCGTGTTGATAGAAGCTTCGGTCTTCAGTTGCTAATAAGGCATCAACCATCACTTCTGGGAACTGATTACGTTTTAAGAACAGGCGTTGCTCATCGTTACTTTTTTCAAGCATACCCAACATTTTCGGCTCAACACGTAGATAGCCCATGTCGCCTTTCTTCTCTAGCGACTGTATACGAGTTAACTCGTTACCGTTGAAATGCAGCATTACATGACGATCCGCTTCCGGTCCATCGACAAACTCGAACGGACGACGAATCATTTCAATCTTGGTTGAAGAAGAAGAGTACTCACCTGGGTGACGAGGAGAATTCACTTTACGGTAATTCAGCACATCCAATTCATTTTTGACTTGTACCAAACTAACGGCAGTACCAGGAGACAGATCCAACACACGAGCATAAACAACGGTTGGCAGATCAAAAAGCTGACCTTCAAAACGCTGCTTAACCACTGAATCCAGATAAATACCGACGAACAACAGCAATGCGGCAAGTGCTAAGCCAGCTTTCCAAGAAATGCCCCACAGAATCTTCAACCAACCTCTCTTGCCAGACGGCTTAGCCTTAGGTTTAGTCTTTTTCGCTGACGCTCTTGGCTTTCTAGGCTTGGCTTTGGTCGTTGGTGACTTCTTTGCTGGCGCTTTTTTAGGTGGTGCCTTTTTTGGCGTTAACATTTTGGTCATCATCGGTTCAACTGTCGTTTAGTTTTAGTGGTTGCTACATGGTTAGCAGGGTCATCCGGCCAAGGATGTTTGGGGTAACGGCCTTTCATTTCTTTTTGTACTTCTTTGTACGCGCCAGCCCAAAAGCCGGCTAAATCCTGAGTAATTTGCAGTGGTCGTTGCGCAGGAGAGAGCAACTCAAGCACGACCTTTTTACGCCCTTGGGCAATCAAGGGTGAATCTTGCTCACCAAAGACTTCCTGCATTCGAACAGAGATCATTGGCTCAGATTGATATTGATATCGAATCGACTTCTTACTGCCCGTAGGCATCAGGTAATTAGTCGGTAGCCATTGATCTATTTCTTGATTCAGAGGCCAGCCAAGATAAGCCGACAATGCTTGTTCAATCGATACATTCGACAGCCCTTTGGCTGACTTAATGCCATTCAGATAGGGTGATAGCCACTCATCAAGATTTTCAACCAAACTCGCATCATCCATCGCTGGCCAATCATGCTCTGGCATCCAAAGCTGTGCGCAGCGTACACGCTCAACGAGCTGTTTAGCTGAAGACGTCCAATGTAAACGCTCCAGTCCGCAGCGAGCGATATAATTGAGTAGCGCTTGGCTCGCCTGATTCGCATCGGGTTCTGGTAAAGCTTTGGTGCTGATAATCAGCTTGCCCAAAGACACTCGCTGCTCGGCAACTAAGCGACCACGTTTCTCATCCCAATCGGCGTAATCGGAACACACAAACAGTTTTGGAAATTCAACTTCTAGCTGCGCAATATCAACCGCGGTAGCTAAGAAAACTTGACTGGCTCGCCCTGTGCTGCGCATCAAATCAATCACAACGATATAGTCATTATTCGCCAATGGATCATCATCACGAACTTCAGCACCGTGACCATTCGCCAGAAGAAAAGCACTGCTGCTCGCACTTCTCGCTTGTGCAATTCGGTCTGGGAATGCAAAACAAAGCACTAATGGTAGCAATGATTCGTCAACTTGTGACAAATCTAAGTGATGATTGAGTTTGCTGGCGAGACTTTTCGCTCGCTGCATCACAACACTGTTTTTCGAGTGCTTTCTTTGCTTAAGTCGATGTAGCGAGTGTTGAATATCCGTCACATTGCGTTCCGGATCTTCGAGTAAAGCGGCAGCGACAATCGCGACATTCAACAAGGCTGGACTGTTTTGCTGAGCTTTGATCAGCATACTAGCGATACGCGGCTCAATGCCTAGGCGCTGAGCTTGCTTACCGATCGAAGTGAACTGCCCATTAGCGTCTAACAGTTCCAGATTTTGTAAGAGTTGCTTACCTTGTTCTGTTGAAGCTTTTGGTGGAACGTCTAACCATTGCAGTTCATCAGCACTCGCAGCGCCCCATTGCGTCAATTCAGACACCAACGAAGACAAATCAGAATGAAGAATTTCAGGTTCTGGTACAGCAGGTTGCTGCATAAGCTGTGTTTCGCTGTACAAGCGAACACATAAGCCTTCTTCGATTCGCCCAGCACGACCCGCTCTTTGCTCAGCAGAAGACTGCGAAATTTTCACTTGTTCAAGCTTGGTAATACCGGTTTTCAAATCAAACTTTGCAACTCGTTCTAACCCCGAATCAACCACTAAACGAATCCCCTCAATCGTCAAAGAAGTTTCCGCAATGTTAGTGGCTAATACCACTTTTCGACGCCCTTTCACCGATGGCGCGATCGCTCTCTGCTGCTGTTCAAAACTCAATTGGCCATACAACGGACACACGTCAATATCACTGACAAGTTGCCCAAGTTGTGATTCCACTTGTTTTATCGCCGAGACACCCGGTAAGAAAGCCAAAAGTGAACCCGATTCTTTCTCCATCAGAGAACGAATCACGTTGGCCATCTTAGGTGCTAAATATTCATTCGAGCCTAATGGCTGATAGCGGAAGTCGACAGGGAAAGTTCGGCCTTGCGATTCAACATACTTGGCATCAGGTAACAAAGATTGCAGAGCGTGTTGATCTAAGGTTGCCGACATCACCACCACTTTTAGATCGTCACGCAGCGCATCTTGGATCTCCAAGCTAAACGCCAATGCAGTATCTGCGTGAATGCTGCGTTCATGAAATTCATCAAAGATCACCATATCAACCCCTGTCAATTCAGGGTCGGTTTGGATCATTCTCGTCATGATCCCTTCAGTCACGATTTCCAAGCGAGTCGCACTACTGGTTTTAGATTCACCACGAACCCTATAACCTATGCTCTCTCCCACTTTCTCTCCTAGTTGGCTCGCTAAGTAAGTAGCAATATTCCTTGCAGCCAAACGCCTTGGTTCAAGCATAATGATTTTGCCTTGAACAGCATTAGTTTTAACCAACTGTAAAGGGAAGAATGTTGACTTACCGGCACCGGGAGCGGCCTTTAGAATAAGTTGAGTGTGTGTTTGTACGCCAGCGAGCAGATCTGGCATCACAGCTTCTATGGGCAGTTGTGGCAATGGGTGAACCTTGTGGTGTAATGTTGGCAACATTGTACATAAAAACCTACCTCTCTAAATAAGTAATATGCACTTCAATCCTCCATTAGAGCCAGCGACTCTTATTAAACGCTATAAACGCTTTCTCACTGACATCCAACTTCCAGACGGCAGCGAGCGTACTATCCACTGCGCTAACACCGGAGCGATGACAGGATGTGCGACTCCTGGCAATACGGTGTGGTACTCAACGTCAGACAATGCAAAAAGAAAGTACCCAAACAGCTGGGAGATCTCAGAAACAGACAAAGGTCACCGTATTTGTGTAAATACTGCGCGGGCAAACCAGCTAGCGGTGGAAGCAATTGAAAATGGGACTATAGTTGAACTCTTAGGTTATAACGCGTTACGAACCGAAGTGAAATATGGCAGTGAGAATAGTCGCATTGATATTCTGCTTGAAGATAACGAAAAGCCGCCTTGCTATATCGAAGTAAAAAGCGTCACTTTGCTCGACGAAGAAGTGTCAACTAAGCAACAAATATCAACTAAACAACAAGCGTCGACCGAAGGGCAAGGTTTTTTCCCTGATGCAGTGACAACTAGAGGCCAAAAACATCTGCGAGAACTCACAGAAATGGTCGAATCTGGAAGTAGAGCCGTACTTTTATTCACTGTTTTACATTCAGGCATTGAAAAAGTGTCTGCGGCACACCATATAGACGCCAAATATTCGTTATTACTAAAACAAGCACAAGACGCTGGAGTTGAAGTGCTTTGCTATAAAGCAGAGCTCAGCAGTACTCAAATACAACTAAAACAAGCCGTTGAATTTATCAATAGCTAAGCAAAAATGCTGAACTATTCACATTGATTGCAAGTTTTAACAAGAGTATTTGCCACCATTCGTTCTTTCTGCTATAGATACCCGCCTTAAAATTAGCTGCTTTGCAGTTGACTAGGTGTAAATAGGAGATGCTGTATGCCAGAATCTAAGAAAAAAGCGCTAGGCATCCTAGCCATCGCAGGTGTTGAACCGTACCAAGCAAAGACAGGTGAAGAGTACATGTCACCTGAGCAAACGGAACATTTTACAAAAATTTTATCAGCTTGGCGCAACCAGCTCAGGGAAGAAGTTGATCGTACTGTGCACCACATGCAGGACGAAGCAGCGAATTTTCCAGATCCTGTTGACCGAGCTTCTCAAGAAGAAGAATTCAGCCTAGAGTTACGTAACCGTGACCGTGAGCGCCGTCTTATCAAGAAAATTGAGAAGACACTAGATAAGATCGAAGAAGACGATTTCGGCTTCTGCGACTCTTGCGGTGTCGAGATTGGTATTCGTCGTCTTGAAGCTCGTCCAACTGCTGACCTTTGTATTGACTGTAAAACACTTGCAGAGATCAAAGAGAAACAGATGCAAGGTTAATTCTTGCGGATGTAAAGAAAGGGAGCTTTGGCTCCCTTTTTTGTTTGTTTTAAAAAGTGGTTTATATCGTTGTTGATAGCGATAAACTAATCACCAAACGTCTTAAGAATCGGCTACTGCGGTACCATCAAGATTAGGTTTCTCACTCATGAATTATATCGGACGCTTTGCACCATCACCGTCAGGTCCTCTTCATTTTGGCTCACTGGTTGCTGCTCTTGGTAGCTACTTTCAAGCGAAATCTAACCAAGGACAATGGTTAGTTCGTATGGAAGACCTCGATCCGCCAAGAGAAATGGCTGGCGCTGCAGACCTCATTCTTAAGACGCTTGAGGCTTACCACCTGTATTGGGACGGTGAAGTCGTTTATCAAAGCCAGCGTCATGACCTATATCAAGCTCAAATTGATCAATGGGTCACTGACAATCAGGCCTACTACTGTCAATGTACCCGTAAGCAAATAAAGTCCTTGGGTGGGTTTTATAGTGGCCACTGCCGAGACAAAGGTTTGGTTGATTCAGGCGAACAGGCGGTGCGCTTGTGTATGGACTTTCCCATCGAGTCCTTTGACGATGTTCGTCACGGCACGATTCAAATTCCCAAAGCATTGGCTGAAGAAGATTTTATTATCAAGCGCAGAGATGGGTTGTTTGCCTATAACTTGGCAGTTGTCCTTGATGACATCGAACAAGGGGTAACAGAAGTCGTTAGAGGTGCAGATCTGATAGAACCAACAGGTCGACAAATCAGTTTGTATAAGACGCTCAAGCAAAAAAACGTGAGCTACTTGCACTTACCATTGGCAACCGATGGCTTGGGGAATAAACTGTCAAAACAAAATCATGCCACCGCGATAGATCTCGACAACCCAAAACCGACGTTAATCAATGCGATGCGATTCTTAGGTTTTAATATCCCGAATGCTCTTTTCGAGGCGTCAATAGATGAAATTTTATTGTGGGGCTGCCAGCAATGGAACGTCTATCAGTTACCTGATAGTTTACAAAAAGAGCACAGCAATGAGTTCGAAACTAACGGCAAATCGCAATAACGATACATAAAAATACCGTAACAAATACCTGTGACTAAGCAGACGATGTTCTCAAATGGCTCGCGCTAAGCTATTATTAGCCGCAATTAAACTCTGCACTACCACTTTGGACTAAGAGAAAAACAAAGCTGGCGATACCTACTTTGTTATAAACTAATGAATACAAACGACAATACCCCAAGCGAACAACGCGGATTCCACGAATTAGCTCTGAATATTTATACTCGTCAAGAGCACAATATTTCACGCAAGCAGATCAGCGACAATGCACTTAAAGTGTTATATCGCCTGAATGGTGCGGGTTTTGACGCATTTCTAGTCGGTGGTGGTGTACGCGACATCTTATTGGGCTCTCAGCCAAAAGATTTTGATATCGCGACCAACGCAACGCCAGAGCAAATCAAGCACCTATTCAGAAACTGTCGCCTTATCGGTCGACGTTTTCGCTTGGCACATATCATGTTTGGTCGTGACATCATTGAAGTAGCAACTTTCCGTGGCCACCACCAAGAGCCATCGAAAAACGTTTCTGCGCAATCTGAAGAAGGTATGTTGCTACGCGATAACGTGTACGGCAATGTTGATGAAGATGCAGAACGTCGTGACTTCACAATCAATGCGATGTACTACAACATTGCAGACTATAGCATCCACGATTACGCGGGTGGTGTAGAAGATTTAGAAGATAAGCTGATCCGCCTGATTGGCGATCCAGAAACGCGTTACCGCGAAGACCCAGTACGCATGCTACGTGCAATGCGCTTCGCCGCTAAACTGGATTTTGATATTGAGGAAGATACAGCCGACCCAATTGAAGAGTTAGCACACCTTCTAAAAGATATCCCAGCAGCGCGCCTTTACGAAGAGTCTCTAAAATTACTGCAATCAGGTCACGGTTTAGAAACCTACCACTTGATGCGTGAGTACAACCTGTTCCAGCAGATGTTCCCTTCAGTAGCGGAACACTTCACAGAAGGCTACGACTCACATACCGAGCAGATGCTTGATTTGGTACTCGACTCGACTGACCTTCGCATCGAAGATGGCAAGCGAGTAAACCCCGCGTTTATGTTTGCTGCAATGCTTTGGTACCCAATGAACAAGTTGGCAGACAAGCTTGTCGCTGAACAGGGTATGGCGCACTACGATGCGATCATGGAAGCAAGTAACATCATTCTTGATCGACAAGTAAAATCAATTGCGATTCCTCGTCGCCATACCGCAACCATTCGCGAAGTTTGGCAACTGCAACTACGACTGCCTCGCCGCAACGGTAAACGTGCCGTTCGCCTGATGGAACTCAATAAGTTCCGTGCTGGCTACGATTTCCTAGAAATGCGTGGCGAAATTGAAGGTGGCGAAACCAAAGAACTAGCAAAATGGTGGGAGCGTTATCAGACAGCAGGACGCAATATGCGTCAAGCGATGGCTAATGACGTAGCAGCACCATCAAAGTCGGGTCATCGCCGCCGTAAGACTTACAGGAACAAAAAGAGTAAGCAATCAGAATGATAACGGCTTACATTGCGGTCGGCAGTAATCTTGCCGACCCTGTTAGCCAAGCAAACTTGGCTATCGAAACGCTAAAGAATCTTCCGCGAACAACGTTTGTTGCGACCTCACAGCTATATAGTAGCACTCCAATGGGGCCGCAAAACCAACCCGACTACATCAACGCGGTAGTAGCAATTAAAACAGAATTAACGCCAATTGAACTGCTTGATTGCACTCAAAAGATCGAGCAAGAGCAAGGGCGCGTCCGTAAAGACGAGCGTTGGGGTCCAAGAACCTTGGATCTCGATATCGTGTTATACGGCAATGAGGTGATCGATTCAGAGCGCTTAACCGTTCCTCATTACGGAATGAAAGAAAGAGAGTTTGTGCTCTACCCGCTTGCTGAAATCGCACCAAGTTTACAACTCCCTGATGGGACTGAGCTGACAGAACTACTAAAAATAGTAGATAAGAACGGGCTCAATGTTTGGCAGCAATAGCCAAGCGCATTAAGGAAAATCAATGAAAAAAGTAACCATTAACGACCTAATCAAGTGCAAACAAGAAGGCCGTAAATTCGCGACGTCGACAGCTTATGATGCGAGTTTTGCTCAATTATTCGAAAGCCAAGATATGCCAGTTCTACTTGTCGGTGACTCACTTGGCATGGTTCTACAAGGTCGTAACGATACATTACCAGTAACCGTTGAAGATATTGCTTACCATACTCGCTCAGTGCGTGCCGGTAGCCCAAACTGTCTTCTTATGGCTGACATGCCATTCATGAGTTACGCCACACCAGAGCAAGCCTGTGAGAACGCAGCAACCTTAATGCGCGCTGGTGCGAATATGGTGAAAATCGAAGGCGGAAGCTGGTTGATTGAAACTGTGAAGATGCTAACAGAACGTGCTGTACCAGTATGTGCACACTTAGGCTTAACGCCTCAATCGGTAAACATTTTTGGTGGTTACAAAGTTCAAGGTCGTGACAACGAGCAAGCCGATAAAATGGTTGCTGATG
>NZ_JBFRVX010000113.1:0-2205 GCF_041475345.1 Vibrio sp. 10N.222.48.A3
ACAGTACATGGCGTATTTTTCAAAGTACAGCCTCGAGTATGCACCATCAGCGATATCAAAAGGTTCATCAAGTTGAAGTCGCTTATGTTTAACCCAACCTTCGAGTGAGTACCAACATGATAGATATAAAGGCCCCCAAAGATTCAGAAAATGCTTTTTTGATACCAAATCATGAGTAGCAAAGTACCCCATTCTCTGCAACGCGACACTTACAGCTTGAGCTGCTTGTAATTCTTCTTTGCTCCATGTCGATACATAATCCACACTAACGTCACTAGTTACCTGACTATAAGGCTCTCTTTTGTGAGCGTCTGTCACCAACCTAATCGCAGGTTTTAATGCTGACATCTCTTCCATCGCCCAATTCAACAATTCGGCGTTACGACTTCGGGTCGATTCCTCAATAGATTTCGAACCTTGTTTCAGTCCAACCAGTAAGACGAAAGTTAAAATAACCATGACCATGTCCATTACACCGGAGACACCACTCCAATCAAACTCATGGAGCTTTACTGTCACTTCTTTTGAAATGTCTATTGCTGATGAAATTGTTAGAAATAAAGACGCAACAAACACCGATAGTAAGACAATGTTTAATATTATTTTTCTCATAACCTTCGTCCAAAAATTTTGTATATCAAATCAATACTGAGCTAAATAGTAACCTAAGTAATTACCAACATTAAGTAACTCTTTTAACCAGTCAAAAACCGTACATAGTTGATGCCAAAAATGGTGAGCTATACTTGTAAGAGAACATGGTTCATTCGGATAGGCATCATTGGATAGACGAGTTATCGCCGCTTTAAGTGGTTGACATGGCAACCACCTCACCTCAACCATTGTACCGAAAACACTAAAGTTAATTCGAGCTGGAAATGCAGAGTGTTGGGAATTAGTCTTAAGCCAACAAAAACTAAGTGCTACTCTCCACTTTCAAAGTGGGCAAATACTTCTGCACCAGTCATATTTTGTGTTTCATTTTTAAATTCGTAGTATGCGGGCTTTTCATCGATAAATATCTGATGAGTTAATTTGTAGTCATCCCCAGACATCAATAAACCGACAGGAAGGTGATACTGATTATTCGGCACCAAAAAGTAAAACAAGTGAGTACCACATTTACCGCAGAACCCTCTCTCAGCCCACTCGGATGACTTATATCTCACTACATTTGATTCACCTGATATTTTAACTGAGTCAGCGCAATCAATGACTAACATCGGACCGCCAGACCAATTTCTACACATACTACAATGACAAGCCCCCAATTCATTACTGGCGTACTCTACTTCCAACTCAACCGAGCCACATAGGCACTTTCCTTTACCTTTCATGAATCCTCCAATCTTTGCAATGTGTGTAAAATGAATAGCAGATAACGTTTTTTATACCGATGACTTAATAAGAAAAGGCTATTTTTTGTTTCCCTTATCCGACAGATACGCGGCATACTTTTTAGAGATCCATTTATGAATATGAAGCCCTGTTTTACGAACAAGATACAAATCTATAGCAGCTAGAATCACCAAACCGATTACAGTTCCCATTACAAAACCTCCATGCTCATTAAATTGTCACTCTAGCAAATAGGACAGAAAAGCACCGTGAACCTAGACATACTATCAATGCAAGTTGGATGAATTAACGCGGCCTGATGTTTTCAGCCACACGCCACAGCACACCACTTGGGTCAGTGATACAAAACTCAAGCATTCCCCAAGGCTGTTCAACAACCTCGGAAACGGTAACTTCAAATTCCGACACTACATTAGAGTTCTGGATGTGTTGATACCAACTTTTTACGTCTTCAACCAGCAAGTGCATCATGTAATTGTGACAGTGCGCAGGTTCATAAAAGTTTTGCAGAAGGAACGCACAACCGCCGTGTCGTAGATAGGCGATATCGTGAAATTCAGACATCACTTCGAAGCCGATTGACTGGTAAAAGCGCTTGGATAAATCGAAGTCTTTCGCGGGTACGAAAGACTTAATTTCTGAGACTTTGAGGTTTTCCATCCTACATCCTTATAGTGTTGATATTCTTGTGCTGACACGCTTAACGCTTTAAGTGGTTACGGCGTTTATTCAGAGCTCTTATTCAGAGTCTTGCTGAAATGAGTCAACTTCGGCTTTAGTTAGATAACGCCACTGGCCTGCTTCAACATCCAAACGAACGTCACCAATCTGTTCACGGTGTAGGCC
>NZ_JBFRVX010000114.1:0-4281 GCF_041475345.1 Vibrio sp. 10N.222.48.A3
ATTGTTATGTTATAACATTTGAAAAGTTCATTGTGATAACCGTTAAGTATTTTTATGAAGTTCCTCCGCACTGGCCTGATTGTTACTGCTATCAGCGCATTTTCACTTGCTTTATATCTTTCTCTTTCTCCTGAACCACCAGAAGACATCGCTATCAAAATTACACCTTACCAAGGTGTGGTTTCGGCTGATGAGAAGCCATCGAGTTCAGACGTTGAGTCAAGTTCTCTGGTAAGAGTTCATTATTTTGTCAAAGTTGGGGATACACTCAGTAATGTATTTACCTCTTGGAAACTCCCTTACGGAACGGCTCAAAAGATACTTGAGGCCGATCTAGAATCACTGAAACTGGACACGATCAAGCCTGGTGATCATCTAGAGTTGTTGTTGGATAGTGACTCTAAGCAGCTAGTCGAATTGATTTACCATGAGAGCTTGGTTGAGCAGGCTGTTTACACAGAAAATGATGACGGTAGTTTTAGTTATCAGTTCATCGAGACTCCTGGGGAATGGAAAGAAAAGCTGTACGCAGGTGCGGTGCAGGGTAGTTTTTCCACGTCAGCTTACAAGGCCGGTTTAACCAGTGCCCAGATAGCCAATATCACTCGAACGCTGAAAGATAAAATTAACTTCTCCAAAGATCTCAGAGCTGGCGACAGCTTTAATGTTTTGGTTAAAGAGCAATACATGGAAGATCACTTAACGGGTAAGACTGAAGTGCAAGGGGTCTCTATCAAGCTACGAAATAGGGAAGTGGCGGCTTTTCTTGCTGCGGATGGACGTTTCTATGACCGAGAAGGGAATAGCCTTGAGCAAGCTTTCAATCGATACCCAATAGACAAACAATTCCGAAGAATCACTTCATCATTCAACCCATTCCGAAAGCATCCTGTGACTGGACGTGTATCGCCGCATAATGGTACTGATTTCGCCACACCTGTGGGTTCACCCGTTTATTCAACGGGAGACGGTAGGGTTGTGGCACTTCGTGACCATCCATACGCAGGGAAATACATAGTGATAGAACATAACAGTGTTTACAAAACTCGTTATCTGCATTTGAGTCGATTCTTGGTTAAGAAAGGGCAACAGATTAAGCGTGGGCAGGAAATTGCGTTGTCGGGTGCAACAGGCCGTTTAACAGGGCCTCACTTACATTTTGAAGTGTTGGTACGTGGAAGGGCGGTCGACGCGATGAAGGCTGACCTGCCTTTGGCAAGCTCTATATTACCGAAAGACAAGGGGACGTTCCTCGCTCGAATTGCCTCTTTTGATGAGATCATCTCTGAGCAAGAAGGCAGAACGAGTTAAATTCACTTCAGCCACGGCTTATCCTTATTCCAACCTTCTGGTGATAAACAAACCGAACGTTGGAATAAGCATTTATTGAATCACATGATTTCAGATTCGATTAAGCGACGACAACCGCTGTTCCGCTGGCTGATACCATCAACATGCCATTACCTGTTCCTAAGACTTCATAATCGATATCGACACCAACAACTGCGTTTGCACCCGCTTCAATCGCTTTCTGCTCTAGCTCTTTGAATGCGTAGTTACGTGCTTTCTCCAGTTCCTTTTCATAGGTGCCAGAACGTCCACCGACGAAGTCTCGAATACCTGAAAACATATCCTTGAATACGTTAACCCCTAGAATGGCTTCTCCGGCAATAACCCCTTTGTAATCGACAATGCGTTTGCCTTCGACAGATTGTGTGGTGGTAATAATCATAATGGCCTCTGTAAGTTAGATGGTTGGTTACTAGATGAGTTGTTACTAGTTGGTTTGTTACTTGATGATTAGTTACTCGCTGAGTTTTGTCTCTGAGCGTGTGAATTCATGCCTCAACCATGTTCTCAGTTTTAGCACACTTTCTTGTTTTAATTTGTTTTTTGGACAAACGAAATAGAAATCTTGATGGGGGTTAGCCACTGGCTCACTAATTTCGACCAACATGCCATGGCTGATGTCATCTTTCACAAACAAGCGGTGAGTGACTAATACACCAAGCGAACGAATGGCAGCCTGTACGGCTTGAATCGAGACATCGAACGTCAAGTTACTGTGGAACGTCGGCATGGGTATTTGGTAATGATCGCACCACACTTGCCAGTCATGCTGTCTTCTTGGGTTGAAGACACCAATGGTTGGGTTTTGTTTCACCAGTTGTTCAACGCTTAATCCCATTTGGTTTTTCAATAGTGCTGGGCTGCACACCAATACCAGATCATCGTCACCGAGCTTTTCGCTGTAATATCGGTCCCACTCGCTCGGTTTACCGTGCACCAGCGCGATGTCGACACCTTCCTGCTCTATGTCGAAAGTGCCCGTTAGCGTGGATATACGAATATCAAGAGAGGGGGCAAAGCTTTGGAATTCCGAGACTCGCGGGATCCACCAGTGCATGGCGAGTGAGTTCACCATGTTGAGGGTAATGCGGTGATCGTTAGGCGTTCTGGCAAGCTCTTCGGTGGCTTCTATCACCTGTTCAAGTGCGGGCGCAACCTTTCGATAATATCGCTTACCGGCGGCATTAAGAACAACACGACGACCTACTCGCTGAAATAGCGGTTTATTAACCAGTTGCTCTAGTGATTTGATGGCTTGGCTTACTGCAGAATGACTGACATACAACACTCGAGCAGCGTCGGTCATGCTGCCGGTTTCAGCAACAGCAATGAAAGCATAAACGGATTTAAGCGGGACGAGTTTCTTCATTGGTAAGTTTTCCTTACAGTTATGGTTAATATTACTCGCTATTTTTCATCACGTCACGCTTCTAAAATAGGTGTCATAGGAGGTGATAATTATGTCTGATATTACCAAGGCGACGACTTTCATGTTGTTGTCGACGTTCAGTTTGTCTTTGAGTGGCTTGATGGCCAAGTATCTATCTGAAGTGATGCCAATCTCGTTACTCAGTTTTGTGCGTTTTTTGTTACCCAGTCTGTTCTTATTTTTATTCTTGATGTTTTACAAAATAACGAAACCTTCACTCGATATGTGGAAACCTTTGGTGATGCGGGCGATCTTTATGGTGGCGTGTCAGTGGTGTTTCCTTACTTCACTACAAACCTTAACGCTGGTTGAAGGTGTGGTGTTATTCAGTACGGGTCCGCTGTTTATTCCGTTGTTAGAAAAATTAATATTCGGAACCAAGATTCATACAACGACTATCGCATGTTTAGCCATTACATTTTTCGGCGTAGTGATGATGGCAGGGGATTGGTCGCAGTTTGAGTTTGGTTCGGAATTCTTTAGGCCAGCGCTATTGCTAGGGTTATTGGCGGGTGTGTTTAATTCAGGTTCACAAGTGAGTTTGTATCGAGCATCCAAGACTAGCCTGGCACCCGCAGAGCTTAACGCGTGGACGTTCTTGGTCGCGGCAATCTTTGTGATACCAATGGTTGTGTTTACTTCAGTATCTGCGGATCCAGATATGCTTGAGAGTGCTGCGGGCAATGGAACCTTTTCGGCTCTGCTATCTTTTGAAGGCTTACGCTGGATTGGGCTTGGCGCTTTTGGATTGGCTCTATTTACTATTAACACGCAAATCTTCCGCTCGAAAGCGTACAAGTTGGCAGACAGCGGTTCTCAGTTGGCTCCCCTAATTTTCACGAACATGCTGTTCAGTGCGTTATGGCAGAGCTTGTTCTTTGATGACGTGTTTTCATCTCAGCAGTTAATCGGCATCAATTTGATAGTCGTGGCGAGCATAACCAATACTCTATTGGCTAAAAGACACAGCAAAGCAAAAGCCAAGCAAACACCTCGATCTGCTGTGGTTGTAGCAGATGCTGCGGTTTTGGACTCTGCCGTTAAAAGCTAAACATTGAGGCTGAAGATTACAGACAAAAGCCTAGAACAATGAACGAATGTACTCTTTTACTCGGTCGATGTGTTCGTTTGGTTCAATCTCGCAACGCTGTTTAGTCTCTAGGAATCGCTCAGCGTATTTGTCGTAGATTTTGTTTTCTAAGAACAGCAAATACAGCTTGGGATCGATATGACCGCTGGTGGCCATGTCGGTCATGATGTTGAGTGATTCGCTTAGGAGTTTGCCTTTCTTATACGGGCGATCACTAGAGGTGAGCGCTTCAAAGACATCAGCAATGGCCATCGCTCTGGACGGTAGAGGTAATTGGTCTTCGCTTAAGCCTCTTGGGTAGCCCTTGCCGTCGATACGCTCGTGGTGTCCGCTGGCGATATCCGGAATATTCTGGAGGTAAGAAGGATAAGGCAGCTTGTTAAGCATGGTGAAGGTTTGAATAATATGATCG